>JBOHQZ010000284.1:0-7847 GCA_050732275.1 bacterium | reverse complement strand
GACTTCCAGCGTTTGCAGATACCAGCGATGCGTTGAGCCATTATGGGCCACTTCGAATCCAACCGCAATTTCATCGATCGCATCATTGTCAAAATCACCGGTGGCCACCGCGACGCGTTCGAGCCACCTCGAGCTGTTGTCGGTTTTCGTAAAGAGCGTCGTTTGAGTTTTAGGAATCGCTTGCGGAATGATCTGGCTGCTGCCGGCGTCATAGTCATAAATTTTTACATACACTGACCAACACCCCAAATTTCCCGTGCATCCGGAAGTGACCGGCTCAGCAGCGGCGATGATGATTTCGTCGGTGCCGTCGCCGTCGAGATCGCCGGTGGCGACATCGAAACGAGCCGACCGATTCACCATGTCGCGATCACCGACGGGCAAAGCGACATCCGCAATCGCGCCTTTCGCCTGCGGCGTCAAACTGCCGTTGGTGTCATACACGGTCAGTCGAACCGTCTTGTCGGCGGCCCAATAGGCCAGAACAAATTCTTCCGACGGATCGTTATCGAAATGCCCGCTTACTAAACGCATTTGCCGGCCGGTTTGCGGCGCACTGTCGATGAGCTGCGCGCCCGCGACGGTCGTGGCATTCGCACTCGACCAATTGAGCTGGCCTTTGTCGATTTGCGGAATGATCATGGCGATAGTGCGATTGAGGCCTTCCCAAACCGCAATCAAATCATCGGCGCTATCGCCGTTGAAATCGCCGCTGATGGCGTCCATTCCGCGGTTACCGGCGATGCCCGCCGCGCCGGCTTGGTTCTGCCGCGTCGCGGGCTGAAGATTGTCCGGCATAGCAGGATTGTTGAGATTGACGAAATCATAAATCTTCTGAAAGCTCTGCTGGTCTGCGCTGTTTTGATTCTCCGACCAGAGCATGACGAACTCGGCAGAATTGCCTAAAACATAGTTGCCCAGCAGGGGATCTTTGTCGGCGGCTTGTGCGAAAAGCCGGCTGGCCAGCATCAAACCCGCGATGAGTGCGTAGCAAAAGCGCTTCATGGTTATTCTCCTTAAATTATAAATTGCTTGACATCGCGTCGAATCATGTCTATATTTGGTCGAAGGACACGACGGCGAATCGTTTTCACGCTTATATGATAACGCCGGAAAACGGGATGAAAGTGATAACGCTCACTCAAAAAAATTTTGAAAATGAAAACTTCCAACGGATGGTTTCAGCCTAGCGGATGCCCACGGCCATAAGCTTTTATCAGTTGGGCTTAATTCATCCGTTGGTGCAATGTTTTTCAACGAGCGGTGCAGCGATGCAAAATCATCATAACGAAATCACGCAACTGCTCCTCGACCTGAGCGGCGGCAATCGTGCGGCAGTGGATGCGTTGATGCCGCTGGTTTATGAAGAATTACAAGTGCTGGCGCGCCGGCACTTGCGGGGCGAGCGCTCGGCTCACACGCTTAACACCACCGCACTCGTACACGAGGCTTATCTGAAATTGATCGATCAGCAGCACGCCAGTTGGCAAAATCGGGCGCATTTCTTCGCCATTGCGGCGCAAGCGATGCGGCGGATTTTGATTAACTATGCGAAGAGCCGGTCGGCGAAAAAACGAGGCGGTGGTCAACCGCTCGCCACTTTCGATGAGGAATTCGTCGTGCAGGAAGCGCGCGCCGAAGAACTCGTGGCGCTGGACGAGGCGCTTTCAGAGTTGGCAACATTGAATGCGCGACAAAGCCAGGTGGTGGAGTGCCAATTTTTTGGCGGGTTGACACATGAAGAAATCGCGGAAGCGCTCGGCGTCTCCGTGCCGACGGTGCGGCGCGATTGGCGTCTGGCGCGTGCATGGCTGAGTCGGGAGCTTACAAACAGCATGAGAAATTGAGCAAGTTCGCTTCAAACCAACTACGCCAAATTTTCAGGCGAGCTGAAAATAGTTACCCTGCAGACAGCATATTTAGCTCACGGAATTGGAACGGCTCACGGAATTGAAATCTGAAATTTTTTCTTCCGTGAGATGTTCCATTTCCGTGAGCTAAAACTTTTAGAATTTTTCTAACATTTGCTCCGCAATGGTCTACACAAGTTTTTCAGACAAGCTGAAAACTTGAGCCCTGCGGGCAGCTACTGAAAAACAAAAATTTTCCCACGGATTGAAGAACCCAACGGATTAAAGCTTTATCGGTTGGGTTTTTCAATCCGTTGGAAAAAAAACTTAGAATTAATTTCTAACCTAAATACCCATTATGGATTCCAACCGTTGGAGCAAAGTGCAAGCCTTGTTCGAAGCCGCCCTCGAGCGCCAGCCTGCCGAACGTGAAGCCTTTTTGCGCGAGGCCGGCGCCGGAGATTCCGCGCTTTGCGAAGAAGTGAATGCATTGCTGGAAGCCGATGCGAAGCCGCACAGTTTATTGGATGGCTTCGCAGTCAACGCGATCAATCTGCCGGAAGCCTTAGCGCTCGAAGGAAAATTGATCGGAGCTTATCGCCTCGTTCGGGAAATCGGCGCCGGCGGCATGGGGACCGTGTATCTCGCCGAACGCGCCGACGGCCAATTCCAGCAGAACGTCGCGTTGAAGCTCATCAAGCTCGGTCTCGGCTCGGAAGAAATTCTCAAGCGGTTTCAGAGCGAGCGGCAAATTCTGGCGCGCTTGCAGCATCCCAACATCGCGCGGCTCCTCGACGGCGGCCTCGCCGCAGACGGGCGGCCGTTTTTTACGATGGAATTTGTGGAGGGCAAACCCATTGACCAATATTGCGACCGGCACCGGCTTGCGGTCGGCAAACGCCTCGAATTATTTCGGACGGTTTGCGCCGCGGTGCAATACGCGCATCGCAATCTCGTCGTGCATCGCGATTTGAAACCGGGCAACATTTTGGTGACAGAAGATGGCACGGTCATGCTGCTCGATTTCGGCATTGCGAAGTTGCTCAGCGCCGGTGATGACGCACCCGCGCTCACAACCTTGACGCAAATCGGCCAGCGCGTGATGACGCCGGAATATGCTTCGCCGGAGCAAGTGCGCGGCGAGCCGATCACCACGGCTTCGGATGTCTATTCGCTCGGGGTGATTTTGTATGAATTATTGTCAGGGCACCGGCCGTATCAACTCGCGAATCGTTCGCCGGCGGAGATGGAGAAATTAATCAGCACCACGGAACCGAAGAAACCGAGCACGGCGGTGAATGTGAGCGACAAAGCCGAAACCACGGCAACGGCCGCCATCGGCTTGGCGCGCAACACGCAACCGGAAAAGCTGCGACGCCAACTTGCCGGCGACCTGGACAACATTTGCTTGATGGCGCTGCGGAAAGAGCCGGAGCGGCGCTATCACTCCGTCGAACTATTTTTGCAAGACCTCACGCGCCATTTGCAGGGGTTGCCGGTGGCCGCGCGTCCGTCAACGGTGGGCTATCGCGCGCAAAAGTTTGTGCACCGCCATAAACTTGGCGTCGCCATGGCGGCGATGCTGGTTTTTTTGATTTCAGGATTGATCGGGTTTTATACCAGGCGCTTGGCGAACGAACGCGATCGCGCGCAGCTCGAAGCGCGCAAAGTGGCGCAGGTCGCAGCATTTCTTTCCGATCTTTTCAAGATTTCCGATCCGACCGAAGCGCGCGGCCGGACTATTACGGCGCGGGAACTCTTGGATCGCGGCGCGGCGAGAGTCGAAAAAGAGTTGGCGCAACAGCCGCGAGTTCAAGCCACGATGATGCAAGTGATCGGCACGGTTTACGAAAGTTTGGCGCAATATGAAACCGCCGATTCTTTGCTCGCCAAAGCGCTCACGCGACAGCGCCGCCTCTATGGGGAAACGCATCCGGACATTGCGAGCACTTTGCGCATGCTCGGCGAAGTGAAACTGGCGCTGGGCAAGCCTGACACCGCCGAAATGCTGCAGCGACAGGCGCTCGCGGTGCGCCGTAAAATTTTTGGCAATGAACACGAAGAGATCGCGCAAAGTCTGAGCAGCCTCGGCAAGTTGCTCTATGAGAAGGGCGATCTCGACGGCTCTGAAGCCGCGACGCGCGAGGCCCTGGTCATTCGGCGCAAACTTTTTAGCGAGGAGCACGCCGGCGTCGCGCTCTGCTTAAATGACCTTGGATGGTTGATGTATGAAAAGAGCAACCACACGGCGGCTGATTCGTTGCACCGACAAGCCTTGGCCATCCGCCGCAAGCTTTTTGGCGAAGAGTATCCTGACGTGGCAGAGAGTGAAAATAATCTTGGGGCCACTCTTTATGCGAAAGGCAATTTTGCCGCCGCTGATTCACTCTTTCGCCGTGCTTTGGAGAAGCGTCGCAAGCTGCTCGGCGAAGAACATCCGCTGACAACTTTTAGTCTCATCAATCTTGCCGTCGTCCTCGAAGAGAAGCGTGAATACGACGAAGCTGAAAGGGCATACCGGCAGGTGTTGAAGATTCATCGCAAGATGTTTGGCGATGAACATCCGAATGTCGCTGATGACCTGAACCACCTCGGTCGCGCGCTCGCGGCAAAAGGCGAGCTAACTTCGGCAGAGCCTCTTATTCGGCAGGCTCTCGCGTTGCAGCGCCGGCTTACCGGCGAAGCGCATTGGCTGGTGGCATATCGACTCAATAGCCTCGCCGGCCTGCTCTATGAAAAGGACGATTTGCAGAGCGCCGAATCATCTTATCGACAAGCCATTGCCATCTATCGCCAGGCGTTTTCCGAGCCGACGCAATACCTCGCTAATGCGATGATCGGATTGGGCGCCGTGTTGGTGGACTTGCACAAGCCTCGCGAGGCGGAGCCGCTTTTGCGCGAGGGCCTGACCATTTACCGCGCCGCGATGGAAGAAAGCCATTGGCAAATCGCCCGCGTCGAAAGCATTCTGGGTGGTTGCCTGGCGGCCTTACGGCGTTACGACGAAGCCGAACCGTTGTTGCTGGCAAGCTATCAAGCGCTCAAAGAAAAACGCGGCGACAAAGACAAACTCACGCAACAAACGCTTGGCCGTATTGTCAAGCTGTATGACTCTTGGAACAAGCCTGCCAAAGCCGGTGAATATCGCGCCACGCTAGCCAATTAGAATGCCGATTGTTCGGCTTTGCAACGCTATTTTAAGCCAAGCGTCACAAAACTCGAATCCGGCACGTCATCATTCCATCCGACGTTCGAGCCGACCTCGCCAATCAGGTTGAAGCGGCCATCGTTATCCAGCTCCGCTCTCTTAAAGCCCAACAAAAAAATTTTCTTTTCGGCGTCGGCGTGAAAGGCGAGATTGTTTTGAAACAAATTGGTATAACGGCCGAGTTGGATGCCGCGAGTGTCGCCGATCCCGATGGAGCCACGATAGCGATTCGGCCCGGTCTTGATGACCCAAACCGTAACGAGCCGATCGTACTTGAAAGTTTTGTTGTTACCCCACCAATTCGCGCCGTTCCGTTGATTTTGATCCGTATCGACAATGAGATTGATGCCGAACGCGTTGGAATTCGGCAGCCGTTCGAGATCGAACTTAAACCAGAGTGTATCGGTTGGGGCGTCATAATAATATGAAAGCGTTTTGGCCTCCGCCCAGTTCGGATTACGGCCATCGTTGGCAGGATCGGTAATCAGTTGCTTCCACGCCACATGATCGAGATTGCGCATGGCGGGCACTATCATTTCTTCCGTCATCGGCAGCATCCCATTTTTCACCATGGCAAAATTGGGTTGAAGCGCCAGCGCATTTTTGAAAGCTTTTTCTGCTTCTTCGGGTTTCTCCACGCCCAGATAGGCCTGCCCGAGAAACATGTACATTGTCGCGCGCCACCAGTCCTCGTAGGCCTTGTCCGTTGTCGATTTTTGCTCGCGACTGTTTGTCGCCTCGTGAAACCGTTTCAGGCCTTGCTCTTGATTGCCTCCGGCCTGCGGCGGTTTGTAAAAAAGATCAACGGCCTCTTCGAATATCACCCGCGGATTCTCCGGCGCAAACTCTTTTGCCTTTTGCAGGGCTACGGCACTCGCGCGCCAGCCGGCCATGCCGATATTGGGATCGAGCATATACTGCCAATAATAGCACCGGCGCAAAACCGCATACGCATCAACGAGATTGGCTTTTAGCTTTGTCGCCGTCTCCAAATGTGTAATGGCATTGTTGAGCATTTTTTTCACGCCTTCGGTGTTGCCGTAGGTCACAAACCCCATTTGCCAATCGGCAAAGGCGATGAAGTAATGCGCCCATGCCGCGAGTGAATCATTTTTCGCCACCTGCGGATTTTCCAAAAGCTTTTCAAAACGCTGCCGTGCTTGCACCATCCCCGCGCTATCTGCTTTCATGCTCACTTCCAAGAGCATGGCCTTGGCTTGATTGAATTCTTCCGCCACTTTTTCGAGCTGGCACGAGAGTAAAAAAGCTGTAAAAACGCTCAAAAATATAGCCATAGAATTTCCTTTCATCTTCATTTTTGCTCTCTCTGTTAATTGACTTTATCTCATTGCCGCGAACCGGCGTTTGTATTGCCACGATCTGCAGGAGCTAACGGCTCTCGACCTGATAGTGGCCTTCGATAAACGGCTGCCATTGATTGCCATCCTGGGATAATTCCATGCTGTAATGGTATTGGCCGTCTTGGCGAAAATCCCAGATGGCGCGGGTATAACCTTGCGCCTGCTTGTTGGTCATGGTCAGGACATTGTCCTCGAAGCTGCCGCGAAAGATATTTGGTGGCATGCCCATCGAGTCGAACCAATACATCTCGTAGCCTTGTTGTTGCCCCTCCCAACGCAGCACGCCGTGGCCGCGAAAATTGACTTTACCGTTTCGTTCTTGCTCGTAATCTTGCACGACGGCGAAACCATCCAACGCCAGGCGATTTTCAACGCGGCTACTCGCCATGCCGCCTTTAGGGTCCCAAGGCGAGGGGAAAAGTTTTTCTTCACCGGTCCAGCGACCCACGACACGTTCAAGTTTGCGGTGAGCGGCTGCGGGTTTGGGCATTTCCATTTTTGTTCTCCTCCTCTTAGCTTTCAGGTTAAATTTTGCGGAACAGGTAAAAAGTTCATCCGCTTAATCGGTTCAATCTGCTTACCGTTTTTGCTTTTTGATCTCACCCCAAGTTTAGTAAACGGATTTAGCCGATTGAGCGGATAAAAAATGTGTTGATTGATGCTCGTCCAACTTGGAAATTAGTGTACCAAGAGAAGATAAAACGCTATGGTGAAAAAATCGTCTCCCCCGAAAAGGTTGAACGTCAAACCTTATCGGCTTTGACGCGTGAATCGCGGAAATAGGAGGGGGTCATACCGGTGTGTTTCTTGAAGGCGGTGTTGAAGGAAGCTTTGTTGTTGAAGCCGACTTCCAACGCAATGCTCAAAATGGTGTACGGCTGTTTCTCGGGATCGGCCAAATGTTTTTTGGCTTCCTGGACACGATACTGATTGAGGAAATCGAAAAAATTTTGGCCGAGCTTCTCGTTGATAATCTGCGAAAGATGATGCGCCGGAATGTCCAACTTCTGAGCAAGATCTTGTAGCTTGAGATCGCTGTTGGTGAACAACTTCTCGGTTTCAATCGCGTGCAGCAGCCTGGTCAAATAGGCTTCGGCGCGGGTGGGTGTGAGCGCGGATTTTTCATATTTCGGCGCATTTTTTAAGGCCAAATTTCCCGAAAAAATTTCCGGCTGGCGCAACGTCATGTAACCGATGATATAAATTTGGCCCGCCATGGCGATTAAAACAAGCGCGTCCATGGCGCGGCTGTAGGGAAAACCCAATTGCAGCCAGATGACATACAACAGCGTCAACAGCACGAAACTGCCGAAGCCGATGGCCAAACGCCGCAGCCAATTCAGGCTGATTTTTTCAAGGGATATGCCATTGCCTTTAACGCTTAGTGAATGGGCTTTGAGCAAGCGCAGCGTAAGCCACGTGTAGAGC
>JBOHQZ010000283.1:0-7889 GCA_050732275.1 bacterium | reverse complement strand
ATCTCGGGGCGAATCGTTTGCTCCAGCGAATCGGCGCCGGCAAAATAGCGATACCGATTCATAAAGCGCCCCAATAGCGAGAAATAAGCCGAGTAGCGCACGGCTTGATTCGAGCTGCGCGAGCACACCAAAACCGCCACGAAGCTCGCTTCGGATTCTCTGGCGAAGCCTCGACCGTGAGCTTTTTCGTGCGCCAACACAAACGGCATTTCCACCGGCAAAAGATGCGAATTGAGATGCACCTCGTGAAAGAACGGCCCGAAGATGCCGGAAGTCAGCGTATAATCCAACAGCGCCGGCATGATTAAAAACTTCGGCGGCCAGCGGCCGGAAATGCGCGGCAGGTCGAGATCGGCAAAGGCTTCGCCATAACGGCGCTCGATCTCGTTGTCCAAATCCGGCAAATTCCACGGCGAGATCGGTTGCCATACGGCGTTGGTTTGCTCGATGCACCAGAGAAAATTTTCCCGTATGGCGGTGCTATCCGGCATGACGTCGGCCAAACGAAGCTGTTGCTCGATGGGGGGCCGAAGATAATTGAACCCCCAGGCGAGATAAAACCACAGCGCCAGAAGCGCCGCGCCGGCACATAATTCCAACAAGGCTCGTATAAAACGGCGGCGCACGATTCCCCTAATTTCCCAAAACACGGCGCCGAGAATGCCAATGTAAAGAGCAATCTCCGAAAGCGAAAAGGGGATCGCAGCGGACAGCGGCGAAAAAACTTTTGCGATCAGCGCGTATAGGCGCCGGGCGTATATTTGCTCGGCGATCTGCGGGAAATGTGAAAGGATGACGAGTGAAAAAAACAAAACTGGCAACGATAAAATCGACAACGCCATCGCGAGATGGCTCCGCACGAAGTTTTGGATTTGACGCAACCACTGGGCAGCTTGCATAGGAACCTATTCCAGAAAGAGCAGTCTTAGGGTCACGATGGTTTCTCCGCATTTCCCGCGATGAAAGATAAACTCCATACAACTCTCGCCGGTTCCATTTTCATGAAGCTTCACATTTAAAACCCAAGAATCTGCTACTGCACGAGCGCCATTTTTCTCACTTGCACAAACGCCGTGCTCTTATTCTCTCTCGACGCCACCATTCGCAAAAAGTACACGCCGCTCGCGACAGGCTTGTTCAAATCATCCCGGCCATCCCACACAACTTGGTGTGGTCCGGCTTCGAAGCGGCGGTCGAGCAGCGTGCGTACTTCTTGACCAAATGTATTGTAGATTTTGAGCGCGACCTGCGCCGTCACGGGCAAACTGAAGCGAATTGTCGTCGAAGGATAAAATGACAGGCGCCCGTAGGGATTGGGATAATTCGGCTCGAGCGCAAAAGAAGCCGGCAGCGATGATGGCGGACGCGAGGCAACGTCCACAGTGGTGGCATTTTCTAAAAACACCGGCTCATATCCCAATTGCATCGTGACACGGCCATTCTGCGGCGTGATGGTTGCAACTCTCGGAGCTGTGTTTGCCGTGTCCGTGATAATATGCGTTAATTCCAATTTAGTGCTTTGCACCTCAAACGTCACGGTTTCGCCAGTTGGAATGCGGTAGTCGAGATTCGGCGGCGCGTCGCCGATTTCGCTCCACAAAACATAGAAGGGGTCGCGCGGCCGCTCAAATTTGTAAACCCGCGTGCGCGGATTGTTGCTCACTGCAATTTCAGTGGCAGCGGTGAAATCGCCCAATTTTTCTGCCAGGAGTTTGTAGGTAAAATATTGCGGCTTCTCGGCGTAATTCTCCTCTTGCGTACCGGTAATATTGATCCAGCCGACCAGCGAGCCGCGCCCGATGAGTGCGCCCAAAGGCGAATCTTTAGAGAGATCGTTGGTGCCGGAAAAATTCGCCGCGACCGCGCCTTCGCCGAACGCCGAGACGAAAGATTTGACCAGCCGGTGTGCGCCATTGGCGTAATACCAATTCAAGGCGGCCTGATTTCCCGCATTCAATTTATCAAAAAGATCGCGGTGCGGATCGCCACCGGTGACTAAAGAATTGGGAAAATCGCCGTGAATGCGCTTGATCCATTCCGGGGAAGCAAAAATATTCCGCGGCGCGTTGAATTGAGCATCGCCCGGAATCAACGGCGGCGGCCCGAAATAGCCGACCGGAAAAATGTTCGACCACATGTCATCAACATAAATCGGTTTGTTGCCCGCGTGGGCGCGGATGAATTGAAACTCCTGATCGATCGTGCGCCAACTGAAATGTGGATGCCAGCCGATATAATCGCACTCGATGCCGTCGGCATCATTGCCAAAACTGTCGAGCATTTTTTTCAAGCTGTCCCAGCCGGCGGTGTACGTGCTACCTTTGAAATTTTCCCCGCGCAGCCGCCGTTGAATCGCGCTCTGCGGACTGGCGGGATCGAATTGCGGATAATCCGGAAAATCGGCGTAGAGATCCCATAGCACCGCGCCGCTGGAAACCAGCTTGGAATTGCCCGAGGGATCGGCATCGTGAATCGCGCGATACGTGATCCGGTGCAAGCGCAACAGGTTATCAATGGTGTCATACCAGAACGGCCCTTCGCGAGCATCGCCCGTGCCTTCCTGGCCGAATTTGATTTCTCCGGTCATGATGTAATGCCGCACCGGCTGCTGCAAACCCGGCATGTCTTGCACGCCGTCACCGTCATAACGCTCGACAAACGCCTTGATGAAATTGATCCAATGTTGTTCAAAGGCCGGCTCCGGCGCGCAATCCTTGGTTTCGAAAAGTCCGTACTGGCAATCGGTCTTGTTGGGAAAGGCCCACTCTGCATTCGGTGAAAGATTCAACGCGAGGGAAAAGCCATGCCGCCCTAAAAGCCGGACGACGGAATCCGCACTCGCGAAATTGATGGAAGCATTGGGGCCGGATTGCATCGTGGCCCAATTGCCGAAGCCGTTCAAATTAATGTCGCCGCCGGGCGCGGTTTTTGCTAATTTGCCCAACAGCAGCTCATGTTTGGGATGGGCCCACGGCTCGATATCATTATATTCAAAGCCGAACCGTCGCTGCGCTTGTTGCGCATTGGCGGCAAGCGTAACGATGAGCATCAGCACTGTCGCTATCAATTTGGAAAAGCAAAAGTTTTTCATGACCCTTGATCCTGTTTTAAAACAGGCGAAAAGGATTGCAGAACGGCGTCCTGCTTTCAGTTCCTTGTGTCGTTAACAACACAGCCAACTCCCGTGCCATGAACGTTGGAAAAAATTGGATTTGCACAAACTCAACGAAAAATGTAAATTAAGAGAAACTGCCGCATGGCTCGAATCGTGCGCCGGCGTGAAGATTTGCCACATCGTGTCGGAATTGCCACCAAACAGTTCATTGCAAACCTGAAAATAATCAATTCTACTGAAAATGACAAATAAATTTCGTATATTTAACTTTTAATCCGCGCCATCGGCGTAATCCGTTGTTCATCTTATTTGCACCAAAACTAAAAAAGCAGAAGCCGAAATGCCGACAAGATTGAAAACTTTACTCTGGAGTTTATCTCTGTCGTTGCTGCTCTCAAGCTGTGCCGGCACGAAACTGAAGCTGCACGACTGGACCGACCTTCCGAAAGCGCAATATACCATTCCCCCTTTTGCGCGCTATTTGGCGCCATACAAGATCGCGCTCGATCCCGGGCACGGCGGCATGTCGCACCTTCCCGATTACAAACGCGGGCCGACTGGAAAAGAAGAGGCGGCGATAAATCTCAACGTCGCCTTCTTTCTCAAAGAGTTTCTTGAAAAAACCGGAGCCAAGGTGATCATGACCCGTACGGATGATCGTTTTGTCTCGCTCAAGGAACGCAATGAGATCGCCGCGGCCGCCGGCTGCGATTTCATGATTTCGCTGCACCACAACGCCGCCGACAATCCGCAAACTAATTATGCCGCGGTCTTTTATCATCTGCATCCGGACTATTCGCCGATGAGCATGGATTTGGGCCGCCACATTTATTTCGGTTTGAGCGAAGCATTGCGCCTGCCACAAGTCGCAAACGACGGGTTGCTGACCGACAAACTGATTTATCCCGACGGGTTCGGCCTGCTACGCACCTCCACGATTCCAGCGGTGTTGCTCGAATCATCTTTCTTCTCAAATCCCGCGGAAGAAAAGCGCCTCACCAAATTATCCTACAACCGCCGTGAAGCGTATGGCATTTTTCTTGGCTTGGCGCGTTGGGCTGCCGGCGGCGTGCCCAGTGCCCGGCTCGTGCAGCCGTCCGAAATTTCTCACGACAAACGACCGGAAATCGTTTATGAAATTTTTGACGGCATCACCGAGCGCGGCGGACGCGGCGCTCGGCAGTTACTGGTTTACGCGCCGTCAGTCTCGCTCAAAATCGATGGCCAAGCCGCGCGGGCACAAATGGACATGCGCAGCCGGCGCCTGCGTTTTCAGCCGGATTCAGCGCTGAGCAATGGCCCGCATCTTCTGCAAGCTGATTTGCAAAATCTGTTCAAAAACCACAATCTGCCGCGCGTCGATACGATTATCGTTGCCGCGCCAACAATGGCGATTCATTTTGAGACGCCAACGAACCGTCTGCCTGCCGACGGCGTCGCCATGATGCCGATCCGGTTCAAGCTCGCGGATGCGGATAGCCAACCGGTTTGGGACGGCACGACGGTGCGCCTGCAAGCCGATCGCGGCCGCATCGCCCCAGCGACGTTGCAGTTGAAAAATAGCAGCGCCGTGGCTTATTATCAAGTCGCGCTGGAGATGGGGCCGGTTCATCTTGTCGCCACGGCTGATGGCCACAGCGACACGCTGGCGCTCGAACTCGCGCCGGCTGGTGACTCACGCGTGTTGAGCGGCGTAGTCGTAGATGACTCGACGAAAATTGGATTAGAGGCGGCTGCCATCACGATCGACGATTCGCTCAACGCAACCACCGACGAAAATGGCGGCTTTTTCATGGCGAATCTTTCTCCCGGCGATCACCGCCTCGCGGCAACGGCCAGAGGTTACGCGAGCGAAAATAAAATCATCGTGATTGATTCAAGCCGCAGCGCGGTGGTACCGATCCGCTTGCGAGCGAATCTGTCAGGAATTTTACATCACGAGCCGATCATTCTCGATGCCGCACCCGGCGGCAGCGAAACCGGTGAGGTGCTCCGCAACGGCTTCGACGCCGCGTCGGCGAACTTCGCGCTGGCGCAGCGTTTGGCCGACACGTTGCGCTGGGCCGGCGCCAATGTCGTGATGGTACGGGAAGATCAGAACGGCATGTCTGTAGCGGAGAGAATTGAAAAGGTCAACAAAATTCCGGAGGGGTGGTATTTGAAGCTCGTCTATCGCCAGTGGGATTCGGATTCGGTACTCGTGCAAAGCACGATTTATCCGGCCAATCGCGTTGGCGAGCAGATCGCCACCGCCATCAATACGGCGTTTTCGCGCCTGCCGCGGGCCCGCGCCGTACTGCTGCAAAACACCGCGGTGCCGGAAGTGAACTTGACGAACAAGACGGCGCTCGAAGTCATGATCAAATGCCGCACGCCGCAAATCGCCACGCGCGAGTTGCCCGCGTTATTGGCCGGCATCGTGAGCTATAAAACCGCGGCGAGAGCGGACGCAGAACGTGAGGAAAATTAGAAAAGTTGTACTCGTTCAACGGTTTGCAAAACTGAAGTTTTGTACTTCGAAAAAGCAATCCCCCAGGCTTGAATTTCAAGTCGCCGGCTTGTTGCGTTCCTTTTGCCGCTCGATAAAGGCGGAAATGAGCAGGGCCACGCCCACAAAAATAGGGACGAACGCGAGCGTAAACTCGCCGCCGAGGTCCGGCACGTAGCGCTCGAAGACAAGTCCCATAAAAATGGCTGTGCCCAGCGCAACGCAAACCATGCCATATTTTAAAGAATTGTCTGAAGGTGGTTTGATCTTGGTGAGATCCAAATTGGTGACGCCCTTCTCGACCATCTTCATGCGCAGGCGGTGCTGCATGATTTGATAGACGATGAACGCGATCGTTATAAACATTCCCAGAAACCCAATGACCGGAAAGATACCTTCGCCACGCATATTCATTTCTCCTATTGTTGATTCATTGATTTTTGTCGTTTCATTAAATTCTGACCGGAAAAATAGCGCTGATGTTTCAGTAATTTGAAAAAAAATTTAGCCCCTGTGGCGAAACAAAATTTCCCGGCCGCCTGTCGTAATGAGTAACAGCCAATGAAAGGATTGCAGGCCGCTACATGCACGATGATCATGAATTGGTGGCGCGCATTCGCACCGGCGATCAACGCGCTTTTGTCGAGCTGATCGACCGTTACAAAACGCGCATTTATCACACCACGCTGCGGATTCTCGGCAATCGCGAAGACGCCGAGGAAGCCAGCCAGGATACTTTTCTGCGCGCGCATCGCGGCCTGGAAAGTTTTCGCGAAGAGGCTACTTTTTCAACCTGGATTTACCGCATTTGTGTGAACACCTGTCTCAACCTGTTAGAAAGCCGCAAGCGCTTCAAGGCACAGAAAATTGAAAGCACCCCGGTCGAAGAGCTGCCGCACATCGAATCGCCGGAATTTGATTTTGCCGAAGAAGACTTGCGGGAAAGGATATTGGCGGTGATCGAAACGCTGCCGGTGAAATATCGCACCGTGCTCGTCTTGTTTCACGTTCAGCATCTTTCGTATCAGGAAATCATGGAAATCATGCGAATGCCGATGAGCAGCGTCAAGACGCATCTGTTCCGCGCCCGCGCCATGCTGCGCGAGCGGTTGCTCGATAAGATTCCGCACGAGGAGCTGGTCACATGAACTGCAAACAATTTCGCCTCCAAATCGACAGCCTCGAAGGCCGTCAGGACGCATGGCAACTTCCAGCCGGCCTGCAAGCGCATCTCGACGCGTGCCCGGCTTGCCGCGCCCATTTTCAAATTCAGCAGCGCATGCTGGCCGCGCTCGAAAATGATCCGGCGCCGGCGCTTCCTCCGGATTTTTCCGCAAAAATTTTAGCCCGCCTCGAGCCGATGACAGCATCCGGGCGCGCCAAAACTTATTTCAATTGGAGACGCCTCGCAGTCTATGCCGGATGCGGTTTTTTGATCGCCACCGCGCTGTGGCTTGGCTTTAAAAATTTTGATTTGAATGCGGCGGAACAACACCTGACGCAATGGCTCAATGCCGTTCAGCAGGGTTTGGCCGCCGCCGGCGCAACCGGATTCGTGCAGACTTTCCAGCGCCTGCTCGCGAAGATTTTTTCTTTTTTCCCCACCACGAACGATTTTCTCGAAAAGTCTTTTGGCAAAGAAACGTTGCCGCAGGCTTTCAATCTGATCATGATCTTGATATTGACTTATTTGGTGGCAAAAGCCTCCGTGCTCATTGAAAGCTGGGTGCGGCAGGCCAATCGCCGCAGCTCGTGATCACGTAATGCCTCACTCACAGGGGGAAAATCGTAGCGCAGTCTTCCAGACTGCAGACAAGATGTCTGCGCTACTCCCTGTCACTGAGGCAATACATGATCTCGGAAAAAGTCCTTGACTCCTTCCCGCCTCTGTCGTATCATATATTAAACCATATATTTTGGCGATGACCGCTTGACGGGCTATCGTTTCGGAAAATATTCATGGATTTGCAATTTCAAGAATATCGCCCCCGCAAATTAGTCAACGTTCATCGTCACGTCGACGGTCCGTGGTTTTGGACCAAATACAGCGCGCATCCTTACGTCGGCTGCCGCAGCGGCTGTGATTTCTGCTATCTGCGCGGCGGCCGCTATCTGGGCCGGCGTGACCCGAACACCTTCGACACGCTCATTCAGGTTAAAATCAATGCCGTGGCGCAATTGCGCGCCGAATTGTCTCGTCTACAGCCCGACGTGATTGCCTGCGGTGATTGGCAGCAACCCGCGGAAGATCGCTATCGCTTGTCGCGCGGCATGCTGGAAGTTGTA
>JBOHQZ010000282.1:0-7904 GCA_050732275.1 bacterium | reverse complement strand
AATTAGCCGTGCTTTCTGCCTGTCAAACCAATATCGGTCCATTTTTTGAGGGTGAAGGCGTCTTTGCTTTGTCGCGAGGTTTTCTTGCCGCCGGTGCGCCGCGTGTTGTTGCCAGCCAATGGCAGGTTAACGACAAGTCCACTGCAGAATTGATCGGCGCGTTTTTCCAAAGCATCGCTGTAGCGGAAAAGGCGGGCAAAGAAGTTAATTATACTCGCGCCTTATGGGACGCCAAACGAGAATTGCGTGGACAAAAGCAGTGGGCAGAGCCGTATTTCTGGGCGGCGTTTGTCATGGCGGGAAAAAGATAAGTTGAATTACTGGATTGATGGAGTGTTGGAATACCGGAATCCATCAATCCAAAAATCCAACAATCCATTGATCCAAAATTCCAATTCACCATCGACGCCGGGGCAAAGGTGTTGAATAAAGATGACTTTGAGGCGCTGCTCGCCTGGCTGGATGCGAACTGTGAGCTGGCTGCGAAAGCGTATGAGGAAATACGCCAACAACTCATCATGTTCTATTATCACAATGGCCTGCGCGAGGCGGAGGCATGCGCCGATGAGACCTTTGATCGTGTTGCCCAAAATATTGCCGAAAAGAAAATCATGCGGGTGGGGAATCCGCGGCCTTATTTTTTAGGATTTGCGCGCAACATTCTTAAGGAGCGCCTTCGCCAGCAATCATCACTCTTGGATCCTGATGCGCCAGTGCCGGATCCGGACACCGAAAATGATCGGCGCGAAAAAGGCGATCGCCAAAAGTGCCGGGAACGCTGTCTACGAAATCTGCCCGGCCAAACGTATGATCGACTGCTGCGGTACTACCAATATAAAGGCCATACCAAAATTGCCGAGCGAGAAAAACTGGCCGAAGAAATGAGCATGTCGGTGGGCACGCTACGAGTTTTCATTCATCGAATCAACAAATCATTGGAGGCGTGTGTGGAGAAATGCCTCAAAAAAAGCATGAAATATTTTTGATGATGATGACAATAAATATAGAGAGGGTAGAGAAAAATGAATCAGCCCATTATTGATGAGCAAGCGATGAGACGCTATCTCCTGGGAGAATTGCCCGAGGAGGAGAAGCAAGCGGTTGAAGAGTTTTATTTTGCCGATCGCGACGTGTTTGAACAGCTCCAGGCGCTTGAAGCCGAGCTTATTCATGATTACGTTCGCGATGATCTGCCGGCGCCGGTTCGCGCGCAATTCGAGAAACATTTTTTGATTTCCAACGAACGCCGCCGCCGCGTGGCGCTGGCTAAAGAATACATGCAAGCCATTGATAATGAGCTGGCAAGGAACGTGGCTGTAGAGCCAGCCGCCCCTTGGTGGCAGTCAGTGCGGGAATTTTTGCGTTTTTCCAACCCGGGTTTCCGCTATGCGCTCGCTGGGGTGGCAGTGCTGCTGGTGATGGTGCATAGCACCCGGCTGATGCTGGAATCCGGAAGATTGCAGGATGAACTCAGGCAAGATGAAGCGGAACGAATTGCTCTGCAGCAACGAGAACAGAGCTTGCAGCAGCAGCTTAGCCAGCAGCAAAACCAAAGCTCGAATTTGGCCCAACAGCTCGAGCAAGAGCGCAATCAACGCCGGCAGTTCGAGCGGGAGCTCAATCCTCTCAAACGCCCGCCTGCCCCAATGCCGTCTTTTGCGCTCACGTCCCCGGATGCCGCCAGAG
Source organism: bacterium (assembly GCA_050732275.1). Taxonomy (GTDB): domain Bacteria; phylum Zhuqueibacterota; class Zhuqueibacteria; order Zhuqueibacterales; family Zhuqueibacteraceae; genus Zhuqueibacter. The sequence continues at coordinate 6,218 of JBOHQZ010000282.1, read as the reverse complement.
GCGTTGGTGAGAGGCCAACGCGCTTAGTCATTCAACCAAAAGCCGACTCGATCCGGTTTCAGCTCAACTTCAAATCAGGAAAAGATTATGACCTCTTGCGCGTGACGCTTGAAGCTGATTATGGCCGTGAATTATGGCGGCAGGATATTGATCAGCATACACACTATGCCGAAGGGCGGAAGGCAGTCGTTATGATGCTGCCCGCCACTATCCTCTCGCCCGGCGATTACAAAATCACCCTTGCCGGGGCCGATGAGGCGGGGGAATTTGAGGCCATTGAATTCTATAAGTTCAGTGTTGAGAAAAGTAAGCTTCGGTAAAATTATCTTCCACAAGTTCGTCTCGGGTAAACGATCTCGTAGCAACTACCCGCCAACTCTATACTCTTCCTCGCAACCCCTTTGTTTTAGGCTCACCCCAATTCCTCCGAACTAAAGTTTGTAGTAGCCACCTCAGGGGCCTCAGGCGTTCAGCAGTTGAGTGTGCCAAGGCACTGCTACGAACTATTTCAAAAAGTGCAAATTCTTTGTAATACTTTGAAGTTTTGGTTCAACATAAATAGATGAGCTAAAATGCTCTACTTTGAGATTAGAGTGCCAGTCAGTCGTGCTCAATGGTCATGAGTATTATTTTCAACCTGCAAAAAGCGGAGGTATAAACATGAAAGCGAAAAGTTTGTTTTGGGTTGCGGTGCTTACAGCATTAATGCTGACCACTCCTGGCGCACAGGCACAGGTTCCCCAGTTGATCAACTACCAGGGACAGTTGACCGATGCGGGCGGCACACCGGTCAACGGAACTGTCCAGATGGTATTTAAAATTTTTGACGCTCTTTCTGGCGGTACCGAATTGTACAGAGAGCCGGCAACAGGAACGCGGAGTGTCACGGTAACCAATGGCATTTTTAATGTGCTGATCGGAGAAGTCAATGCCATTCCATTGACTCTATTTGATTCCAGCACCGAGCGGTATTTTGAGGTTGAGGTGAATGGCACGGTTTTGACGCCGCGGCGGAAGTTTGGCAGTGTGCCGTATGCTTTTACTTCCCGCGGCGGCACTGGAGATATTACAGCCGTCAATGCTGGCTCAGGTCTTGCGGGCGGTGGAACGAGCGGAGATGTAACTTTAAGCTTGGTGGATGGCGGCGTCACCACAGCCAAGATTGCGGACAATGCCGTGACCAGCGCCAAGATCGCCGATGGCACGATTCAGCAATCGGACTTGGGATTTGCCGCCGGGGACATTACAGCGGTTAATGCCACCGGGGGCTTAACCGGTGGTGGGACGTCCGGAGATGTTACATTGAATGTAGCTGATGGCGGTATCACCACAGCCAAAATTGCGGACAATGCCGTTACCACGGCTAAAATTTCTCCCAATATTGTGTCCAGCCTCGATGGCGTCAGCAATGATGGCGGCAATATTGACCTGGTGGCTGGTTCCAACGTCACGATCACCTCGGATGACGCTGCCAATACCATCACAATTTCTGCGACTCCCGGTTCAGGCGGTAGCGATATTACGGCAGTTAATGCCGGCGCTGGCTTGACCGGAAGCGGAGCGACTGGAGACGTAATATTGAACGTTGGCGCCGGGACCGGCATCAACGTTTCGACTGATGCAGTCGAGCTCAACACTGGTTTTACGGACAGTCGATACGTGAACGAAAACCAGGCCGATGCGGTCAGCAGCAGCATGATCCAGAACAATGCCGTGACCAGCGCCAAGATCGCCGATGGCACGATTCAGCAATCGGACTTGGGATTTGCCGCCGGGGACATTACAGCGGTTAATGCCACCGGGGGCTTAACCGGTGGTGGGACGTCCGGAGATGTTACATTGAATGTAGCTGATGGCGGTATCACCACAGCAAAAATTGCGGATAACGCCGTCACCACGGCGAAGATTTCACCCGACATCGTTTCCAGCCTCGATGGCGTCAGCAATGATGGCGGCGACATTGACCTTGTGGCCGGCGCTAATATCGCGATCACACCTAATGACGCCGCCAATACCATCACGATCTCTTCAAGTGGTGGGCTGAGCCTACCCTTTAGTGGAACGACACCGAATGCCCCGGCTTTCTCCGTAACAACGAGCAACACCCAGGACAATGCCTTCGCTATTCACGGTATCGTCTCCAGTACCGCAGGTGGTTTGTCAGCCGGCCTCCGAGGGCAGCACAATGGCACCGGTGGTAGTGGTATCGGGGTGTATGGCTCACAAGCCGGCGGCGGCTGGGGTGTTTACGGCACAACGCCCTCTGGCGTTGGTGTCTATGGGCTTTGTGGTTCAGGACCTGGGGTGCTGGGCGCTTCAACCTCAGGAATCGGGGTGATTGGCAGCTCAGCTTCAGTAACTGGCGTCTTGGGCACGCATACTGCCACTACAGGTACCGCTCCCGGTGTCGAAGGCCGAACCGCCTCCACCAGCGACAATGCGTTTGGTGTATTAGGCGTCGTATCCTCCACCTCTCCTGGCAGTACTTCAGCAGGTGTGCGAGGGATCAATAACGGCACCGGGGGTGACGGTGTCGGTGTGTATGGTTCGCATGGTGGCAGTGGCTGGGGTGTTTACGGCAAAGCGCCCTCCGGCCGTGGTGTATTTGGAATCTCAACATCAGGAACCGGGGTGCTGGGCAACTCAGCCTTACTAATCGGGGTGCATGGCACCTCAACTTCAGGAACCGGCGTCGAGGGATTGCATTCCGCCGATACAGGTACCGCTCCCGGTGTCAAAGGCCAAACCATCTCCGAAAGCAACGAAGCAGTTGGTGTATTAGGCGTCGTCTCCTCCCCCTCTCCTGGCGCTTTTTCAGCAGGTGTGCGAGGGATCAATAATGGCACCGGTAATTTAGGTATCGGCGTGTATGGTTCGCATGCCGCCAGTGGCTGGGGTGTGTATGGCACGGCCCCGGTCGCTGGCTACGCTGGATATTTCTATGGCAGGGTTTTCGTAACCGGCACATTAACAAAAGGCGCCGGTTCTTTTAAAATCGACCACCCTTTAGACCCAGCCAACAAGTATCTCTACCACTCTTTTGTCGAAAGCCCGGACATGAAGAACGTGTACGATGGCGTCGTGGTATTGAATGCCGGTGGTGAAGCATGGGTCGAATTACCGGAATGGTTTGAAGCACTCAATCGCGATTTCCGTTACCAGCTCACCGCCATCGGAGCGCCTGCCCCCAATCTTTATATTGCTGAAGAGATCACGAATAACCGCTTTAAGATAGACGGTGGTACAACAGGTATGAAAGTCTCCTGGCAGGTCACCGGTATCCGGAAAGATCCATTCGCGGAAAAATATCGCATTCCGGTTGAGGAAGAAAAGTCGGTGGCTGAACGTGGTTACTATTTGCATCCTGAAGCTTATGGGCAGCCCAAAGAAAGGAGCACGGTGCATGCACTGCAAGCTGGGTTGGAGCAATAATTGCGAGGAACAGCATTGATTACGTATTTTAGTTGAAGGAGAAAGACCATGAAAAAATTCAAGTCATGGGCAAAAGGAATTGTCCCCATCGTGCTGCCCTTCCTCATACTTCTGGCAAGCGGCAAGGCGCTGGCCCAATTCCAACTGCGTAGCGCCGGCTTCAGTGCGGTCGGTGGCGCCTCGTCTTCGGCGAGCAATAACTTGCTGGCCGCTGGTGGGCAACCGCACCCGATCGGGACTTCCTCAAGCTCGAATGATATCCTCAATCCAGGGTTCGTCCCCACGATCATTCGAGGCGTTACGATTGTCGGCCTCATCGTCTGGCCTGGCGATACGAATAACGACGGCATCGTCAATCAGGCCGATGCTTTGCCGTTGGGATTGTGTTTCGGACAAACCGGACCGCCACGACCAAGTGCTTCCATCAACTGGATCGGGCAACCGGCCACGCCGTGGACACAAGAGCGCTGCACTTATGCCGATGCTAACGGAAATGGTGTGGTCGATCAAGCCGACGTATTGCCAATCGGACTCAATTTCGGCCGAACGCATTCAAGCAATGCGCCGTTAGCCATGACCAAGGTCAATTCAGTCGCGAACTCGGCCACACTGAGGCCCGACGTCAATCCGCCCCAGCAAGCGCCGGGAAGAGAATTTTTCATCAAAATTCGCGCATTGGAAGTGGCCGATCTCTTTGGCGTGTCGTTCGAATTGATCTACGACCGGCCGCCGCTTTTGCAGATTCTGGCGGTGGAAGCGGATAGCATGCTTGGCAGTGATGTGATCTTCTTCTCCAATGTCGACGGCGCGGGTGGGAAAGTGTCGGTGGGCATTACGAAGAAGTCGGGGCAAGCCGGCGCCCATGGCGCGGGATCGGTGGTTCGCATCAAAGCCATCATAACGGCGCAAGCTCAGAATGGCGATATCATCAATCTGTCGCTGCAAAATGTGTCGGCCAACAACTCTGCCGGCCAAACCATCAATATGACGCCGCAATCTTCGCGCATCGAAGTTGTCACAACCACGGCCGTTGCGGCTAGGAAAGAAAATCACGTTGTCACCAATTATCGGCTCAATCAGAATCACCCCAATCCGTTCAATCCCAGTACTTTGATTCACTACGAGATTCCACGAGCCGGGCAAGTAGTGGTGAAGGTGTACAACTTTGTCGGCCAGGAAGTGCGGACGCTGGTGAAGGAAGTGCAGTCTCCTGGATCATATCAAATTAGTTGGGATGGGCGAGATGAGCAAGGTCGAGTAGTTCCTTCGGGCATTTATCTTTATCGCCTGCAAGCCGGGGCGTTTGTCCAGACCCGCAAGATGCTGTTGGTGCGATAAGAACACAGACGAAATGACAAACGCGGACAAAATCGTAACAGGCAAAGTTGAACGAAAGTTTGGACTCATTCTTTTTATTGGCGGGTGAGTCCAAATTTTTTTACAGCCAAAACGCATTGGGGATATGCTTGATCTCAACGCCATCCAGCCCTTTTGCTACGGCGATCACATCGAAGCGGCAATCGCGGTCGGAGATTTTGTTGACGGTTAAATAGGCCAGCGCAACGCGGCCGATTTGGCGTTGCTTTTTTCTCGTCACCCAGGTGAAGGCTTCGCCCATGGCGTCGGATTTTTGCGTTTTCACTTCGACGAAGACGAGCGTGCCTTTGTCGTCAGCAATGATGTCGATCTCGCCGTGGCCGTGGCGGAAATTGCAGGCGATGATTTTGTAGCCTAATTTCTCAAGAAACTCGGCGGCGCGTTGCTCGCCCCAGTTGCCGAGCGTTTTGGTGGTAGTTGACATGGTTATCTTTTGGGGAAAGTGGTTGATCGTAAGACGCAATGCGTAAAACGTAATGCCTAATGTCGTTATGTTTCACGTCTTACGTTTTACGTCTCACGTTTTATTCTTGCAACGCCTTGGGATGAAACGACCGGCGATGAATCTCGCACGGCCCATGTCGGCGCAGCGCCGCGATGTGGGCGGGCGTCGGATAGCCTTTGTGCCCGTCGAAGCCGTAGTGCGGAAATTGGCGGTGGTAATCGAGCATAATGCGGTCGCGCACCACTTTGGCAATGATCGAAGCGGCGCCAATGGTAAATGAGAGGCCGTCGCCTTTTATGATAGTAGTTTGTGGCAAATCCAATTTCGGAATGGAGCGGTTGCCATCCACAAGCACGTGTTGCGCGGCAGGGGAGAGCTGGCTGAGCGCTTTGCGCATGGCCAACATGGCGGCTTGATAGATATTGATTCGATCGATCTCTTCCACTGAGACAATTCCCACGCCGTAAGTCGTACAACTTTCAATGATTCGCGGATAAAGTTGCTCACGCATTTCCAGGGAGAGTTTTTTGGAGTCGTCAACAGCGGGGAGAAAGAAGTCCGGCGGAAAAATCACCGCGGCGGCCACCACCGGCCCGGCCAGAGGGCCACGTCCAACCTCATCAACGCCGGCAACGAGATGGAGACCTTGTTGCCAAAGCATATTTTCAAAACGCAGCTTGTTCATCATTAAAGAAAGATAAGCCTAAAACCGAAAAGAAAAAATAAATTTTTTTAAAAAGTCAAAATTCATTTTTGAGCGTGCCAAATTTCACCATGCAGAGTGCTCCGCTTTTCACCGTGGCGAAGCTAAAGCCTACGGCCGCAGGCTTCGCACTCCGCTCTTGCCCTTACGCTTTCGAAATTCTCCCAGCAATTTTCGTGCTTGCCTCCATCTTTTTGTAAATCATCCTTCCGGCGGTTTCCGCAATATTAATTTCTATTTTCAGAAAATTCAAACCTTCGC
>JBOHQZ010000281.1:0-7906 GCA_050732275.1 bacterium | reverse complement strand
GTCAACAACATATCGTTGACCATGTTTATCGACTATTCCTTCAGTAGCTTCTGCATCGAAGGCTTGAGATTCAATTTGCAATTTAAGATTCTCATAGTTTTGCGCGTCACAACCCAAAGCGCTTTTGAAAACTCTTGCCTTGTGTCCGCCTCGCGGATGGCTCGGATTCAAAGCATACTCTGTAAATTTGCGCGGATCGATGTATATTCGATCCACGATATCGCTCAGTTTCATGAAGGTGAATGACGTTTTCCAAAGCTTTTCTTTCCGGCGAAGGCTACTGCTTTAATTTTCAGACTCTGCGTAAAAAATTCTCCAAGACAAAAATTTTGCGCAAACGAAACTGCAGCGGACTTTCCACCAGCGCAATGGCTTTCAAATTTTCCATGCCGGAAACAAACCAGGGGATTTTGCAGGCTGGGACTTTTTGCAGCCATTCCGGCGATTCAATGCCGATCTCATCACACAAATATTCTACCGTGGATGCCAATAGCGCATCCCACCTTTCATCCGTCAATTGCAACGGTTCGGCAATGGCTGAGGCATCTTTATAGTAACGGAAATCGTCTACAAAATCCATCAAATAAACCGCCCAATTTTTCGGATCAGTTTCGATTTGTTGTTTTGTATCTTTGAGTGAGGTCATGCTCCAAACAGTTCTTCGATAAAATATTTCGTTGCCGGCTTTATCTGTTGGTGAGGGTAATAATGCTCGAGTATGGAAAAAACTTCCTCGGGCGTTTTAATTCCTGTCACGTTGATCAAAAATTGGATGTCTTGTTTGTCCGTCGCATCCACTCTCGCCGCCAGGGTTTTCATAGCCAGCAGATAGTCTGCTTCCGGAATGTAAATTTTCAGATGCGATAAATTTAAAAGCGTTTTTTGTGAATGCGGCACCACATAACCTTTGACCGCATCATTGAGCCAGTCATCCTTCAAATGACTGGCTTCCGCGACGCGCTTGGCTGCATCGCGTATTTGCTGTGCTGGTTTGAAGATCGCATCGACGTCTTTGGTGTTTGGCCTGGCGTCGTAAACGAGGCACATCACAGCGCCGCCATACAGGCAGACTTCCCCCTTTACATCCATCAGGCGCAGCTCGTCGTTCAAGAGCTGGAGAGCTGCCTGAATTTGTTCTTTGGTCATGCCCATGAGATCAAGTTCATGAAAGTTGAATGACGTTTTCCAAAACCTTTCTTTCCGGCAACGGCAATTGGCTCAATCTTCTTTTCAAAACCGGCTTTGAGTACCGATCCAATTTTCTATCTTCGTGCGGAAAATCCCATAAAAGTTTTTCCACAATTTTTGAGAGATTATTCATGGCCGCTTGTTCTTTTTTTTTAATTTGGGCTTCTGTTTGCGCCTTAAGCTGATCCAAGAAAGCCGCCAGCGCCGATTCGTCAATATCGGCCAAAGTCAAGACCTTACCCGATATGCCCTCTACGTTTATGGTCAACAAATTTTCATAGGCCACCGGTACGCGTTTGGTATCAGCAATCCGGAACAATTCTTCCCAGGCGAGCTTTTGAGTGATAAAATAGAGGTCGATGATATCTTTCATTTCGGCGCGGTCTTCAAAAGCGGAGATCTTGTTCGCACCGATGTCTTCGAGATTGTTGATATAAATCCCCTTGTCGGTTTTGATCAGCTTGCCGTAGAGATTGAACTCTCTCACCAACTCTATTTTCAATTTGAGTCCTTGTTCCTCGGCGAAAATCCTGGCGAAGTAAACATCCAGCTTGTCGATCTCGGGAGCCAACCCGCGCGCTTGCAGTCTGGCGACGAAATCATTGGCGATGAGCTTCAAATCGTCGGTCGTGGTGAAGAAATCCAAATCATCCGACAGCCGGTGCTGAAAATAGAATCGTGACATTGCCGTGCCGCCGGTGAGATAAATTTTGTCCTCGTAAACGTTCGCGACTTCGAAGACCTTATCCTGCAAGGCGTAAAGGCCTTGCTCGTAGCGCTGGCGCTCTTCACGTGTGGCTTTGCGGTAGAAATTTTTAAGTTGCTGTTCCATCGCCTTTATCCAGTTTGATTTGCGCCAAAGCCGTTTTCAGCTTTTGGGCATTTTTCGCCAACAGCGTGCTGCCAAAATTGCCGCCATGTTCGCCAATGGCGCGGTCAATGGCTTCGCCAACAAGACCTTCGTCGATCATTTGCGCCAGCCGCATCGTTTCTAATCACGGTTATTGGTTATAAGGATTTGCTCATTCTAATTTAACCGTTGCAAACGCAAAATGCAAGCGCGACCCTATTTCTTGGACGATTTCGGCCTTGCCGGCAGAATTCTCTCCCGCAATTCCTGCGTCTGTTTGACATTCTCCGCCTCACCCAAAGCCTGCCGGAGGAGAAGGCTCTTTTCAACATAATACCGCGCGCTGTTGCCTTTTAGCCATCCTCATCGCCGGCATCTCCGACCAATGCCTCCGCCAATTCCAGCGCTTCAATTTCACGAAGATCCTCATGGGACATTCGTTGATATGCTGCTTTTAACTCCAGCGCGGTATCGAGGCAAGGTTTGTCTTCCATAAAAAATGCTTATGTTTACAATTGTTAAATTTAATAAGTACAAACCCGAAATGCAAGCTTGCTTTGGCACAAAGCACAGAACTTGTAGAGCAGGCTTCCCGCCTGGTTCGTTTGCAGACTGGAAGTCTGCGCTACGAAAAACTCTTTTTTCCTTCTTATCCTTTTTGCTTTACCTCCAGTCCCCCGTCAACCCAAAACTCGCCCAATAGGCCGGATGGCGGTTGTGCTGGTCGCGCACGACGAGCTGGGCTTGGCGCAACGCCTCGGCTTTGCTCAGGCCGGATTTGAGATAGCGATAGAAACGTTTCACTGTAATTGCTGTCGCAAGATCATCCACCGTCCACAAGCTGGCGATGAGCGAAGGCGTACCGGCGAAGATGAAACCGCGCGCGAGGCCGATCACCTCGTCGCCGCCGGTCACTTTTGCCAAGCCGGTCTCGCAGGCGGAGAGCATGACGAGCGAGGCATTCAATTTCAGCCCGAAAATTTTGAAGGCTTCCAAGCGGCCGGTGGCGTTGGTTGAATCCGGCGCCAACAGCAACGCGGAGAAGAGCGGGTTGCGCTCGTCGTAAACGCCGTGACACGAGAGATGAATGAGATTCGCCTCGCTCGCGCCGGCAACGAGCGCGCTCGACGTCGCTTGTTTGCGTGCGTAGCTTTCAATTTGTTCAAAGGTTTGTTCGAGACTGGTGATCTCCTTTTCGGCAAAAGGCAAATCGAAGCGCGCGTTGCCGACCTCCGGATTGCCGAGCGCCAACACGCGATAATTCTCTTGCGCTTGCTCGAGAATCGACGAGCCTTTGCGGTAACAAAAGCCGAGCACCGTCGCACTCGGCGCGAGCGCCAGGGCGTAATGATCGATCAAATACGTGCTATCGGCTTTTTGCAAAGCGGGAAATGGCAAATAGTGCAACACGCCGTGCGGCACGATCACGAGCTGCTTCGCGCTGGTCAATAACGGTTCAATCGGCTTGACCAGCAGATCATAAAGCTCTCGTGAAAAACTTTCGGTGGAAGCGCGCTTAATAATGGCGCGGCGAAATTGCACGATGCTTTCGCTCAGGCGGTTGCGGTCGAGCGGAGTTTGCACCGCTCGGGCTTGGCCACGATCAACTACCCAACTTACCAACTGATCTTTCGCAAAGAAATATTCGATGAGCGCGACACTGTCCGCGAGCATAGTTTGAACTTCCGTGAGCGGCAGCGGCTCGACACTCACCATGTCCGCCAGCTCGGGATTAGCAGCTTTCAATTCAACAAGAATATCGGCGTACGCTTTTTGTAACGCGCTCAACGTGTCATTCAAGGCTGCCATCTCGAAGCGGCCGGTTTCAGTGGCCGGCTTTTGCAATAGCGCGTTGATTTTGCCTTGCGTGAAACTGATGCGATCTAACAAGCGGTCGCGACGATTCAGCAGCGCACGATCAGCGCCGGCGCCCAAATCGATTTTGCCGCTGGCCAACAAATCGGCAAAGCTGCGGGATTTGGCGCGCTCGGCAAACACGAACGCTTCCGCCGAGCGATTCATTTGCAGCAGAAGCAAAACCGTTTCTTCGTAAATCTCCGATTTGTTGTCGATGAACCCGCTGCGGTACTCTTCGATTTTAATTTTGGCGCTTTGCCTTTCGAGCGCTGCAATCGCCCGCGTGTAAAAATCCACCGCCGGCTCCAACTCACCGGACTGCCGTGACAACGCGCCAAGCCGCCACAAACAGCGCCATTGCATCTCGTCGAGCTTGCTCGCTTCGGCTTTTGCCAGCGCTTCGGTGAACGCCGCCCGTGCAAGAGATTTGTTGCCACGATCAAGTGTAGTGATGCCCTTGCTATAAAGCGCTTTGGCATGAGCGCGTTGATCGTTGAGATTGGGCGCTAATACCTCAACTTTAGCTAGATACGCCAGCGCTGAGTCCGGTTGCGCCAGCGTTTGAAAAGCCTGGCCGAGAAAAAGATGATCGTATAACAAGCCGCGCGTAAAATCAGTCTGCCGATCCAATGCCGCCGCTTGCTTGAAGTTGGCCAGCGCAAGCTGGTGCTGCTGCTTTTGCACGTAAACCAAGCCAATGTTTTTGTAAACCGTCGCTTGCTCGCGCGCCTCGTCGATTTCGAGCGCCAACTGCAGCGCTTGTTTCTCCGCGTCGAGCGCCTTGTCGAAATCGCCGAGACTGAGCAGAATCAAACCCAGCGTCGAATGTCCGAGAAGTTTTTCTTTTGGATTTCGCGCCCGCTTGAGGCTGCGCTGTTGATGCAACAGCGCGCTTTGATAATCGCCGTTGAGCCAGTAGGTATCAGCGAGATTTTGCTCGGCGCGCGCCAAATTCGCCGTGTCCGCAATCGCCTCGAAAAGCTGCAACGCCTTTTGATGGAACGTCAAAGCTTGGCCATACGCCGTGAGGCGGCCATACGTCATGCCGGTGAGCTGATAAGCCGTCGCCAGCGCGCGCTCCTCCGCCGGTATGGAAGGTTGTTTCGTTGCTAAAAAAGCATTGGCGGCGTTTTCAAGATAAGTGAGCGCCGCGCCGTATTGATCATCTTGCAACGCCAGTTTACCAAGCAAGATTTCGGCGTTGAAGCGCGGTAAAATTTGATTCTGCTGTTTGAGTATTTCCGCCGCCGGTTCTGCATGCGTCATCGCCGTTGCATATTCGCCAGCGGCTTCAAAAATGAACGCCAATTGCAAACGCGAATCGGCAACGGCCAACGGATTCTTGACGCGCTCGGCCAACTCGAGACGTTTGCTTTCGTTTTCAGCAGCGATTGAATAGTTTTTTAATTCCTGCTGCCAGTTCGCCAAATTCCGGTAACTTTGCGCCTGTTGTTTGATGTCGTTCGAGGCTAGGGCTTTTTCCAACACTTTTGCTTCGATTTCGCAGGCGGTGGCGAGATCATGACCATTAACGGCAGATTCTTTAATGCGATCATATAAAAGTTGAATATAATCTTTTCGGCCAAGTTGAATAGCCATCGTTAAGGCAGCTCGATAATAACGCACGGCGTCTAAAAATTCGCCATCTTCTTTTGATCGTGTTCCCTTGCTAACTGTTTCGTTGAAGTGGCGATTCGCAAACTGGCTTTTCTCGGCAACGGACATTCCTGCAAATCCGGCCAGCTCGAATCCGGCCCAATCATGGGGATCGGGAAACTTTTCACGAACGGCGTGTTGCGCGGCGCTCAACGCGGCAATCGCCGGCGCGCTGGTCAAATTTTTATAAAAAACTTTGAAAAAGATTTCGCGAATTTTCGGCTCGACCTGCCATTGCGAGCACACGAGCGTCGGCGTGCCGGCATAAATCAGGCTGCGTTGCAATGCCATCCATTCGTCGCCGGTTTGCTCGGGCGTGTAAGGAAATGCTGTGTTCTCGAACGCCACGAGGCTCGCCGAAAGATCAAGCTCGAATAAACGATATAACGGAATGAGCGCCGTATCCGGCGCCGCATTTTGATTTGCGGCAAGGCGAAGCGTAAACCCCGAATCGAGCGGCCGTTGCGGCTGCACGGCAAAGCGGTGTTGAATGTGCAGCAGTCCGGCTTGCTGAATTTTTTGTCGAGCCTCGCCGGCTCGCCAATCCGCACCGCGCAACACCTCAACTTTGATTCCGGATAGTTGTTGCGCCGAACTGTCTGCCGCTCTTCCCGCGAGGAAATTAATATCATTATATTGGCCCTTTGCCATGTCGTCCCGCAAAACCAGCAAATGATTTTCATTCAAATTCTGATGTCGTTCGGCAAATTTCAGCGCCAGCAAACTCGGCGCTTTGGCGAGAGCGAACAAATCGACCAACGGCTCGCCGTCATATTCCAGCGCGCCGAAGGGCAAATAATGCAAACCATCATCCGACACGATGATCAAGCGCCGATACTCATCCAAGCCGCGCACCGAACCGAGCAAAAGCGCGGACAACTCGCGGGAGAGGGCGGCGCTATCATCGCGGCGCGCCTGCCATGCCTGCCGCAAGTTGGCAATGCGCTCGCGCAGTTGCCGGCGCGTGACCGGCACGCGCGTTTGCGCCAAATTCTCGTGCGTGATCAGCCAAACGATCAACTCATTTTCCGTGACGAAATATTCGAGGATGGCGGTTTCGGCATCGAGCGAATCTTGCAGCGCTTGCGTGTCAACAGTTTGAATGCTAAAGAAGCTGGCAAGCTCCGGATCTTCGGCGAGCGCGTCATTCACCACTTTTTTATACTCATGCTCGGCTTCGGCCAGCTCGTGGTGCACGCGCGCCAGTTCTTTGGGGCGCTGAGGAATTTCAGCTTCGAGCTTGGTAAGCTCACCGCGCAAACGGCTGATGTTGCGCTGCCAATACGGCGCGCTGCCGCCGCGCCCGCCCCAAATCAAGCGCTGGCGCTCTTTTTTCGGCAGAATGTAGCGCGTCGAGACGAGATTGACAAAACGATTGCTCCGCGCTCGCTCGGCGAGTTCCAGTGCGGCACGAGGCTCGCCTTGTTCCGCCAATAATGTAACAGCGTTCTCGTAGAGCGTGAGCTCCTCGGCGGTTTCCGCAAGCCGCTGCTCGCTGCCTTCCGGCTCTTCGGGCAAGCTTTCGAGAGTTTGAATGGCGTGGCGATACCATTCGACGGCGGATTTTTGCGCCAACAGATTTTCCGGCGGCAATTGCACGGAGCGGCAAATCGTGCCGATCGCGTGCTCGACTCGCCACGTCAGCTCGGCAAAATTTTTCTCGATGGTGAGGGCGTGGGCGCGCGCCAAATGTTCCAGCGCCAACGGATAATCGTTAAATAAAACATACAAGCTCGCGAGATTTCGCCGCACGATCACTTCCTCCCGAAATAAACGGCTGGTTTGCGCAATGGTGAGGGCGGTGTCATACGCCGCTTGTGCGCGCGACAAATTTTGCAAGGCGCGATACGTGCGCTCGATGCCGAGCGATAGATCGCTGTTGCTGGGTTCGGGGTGATCGGCCTGATCTGGCAGTAAATGCTGCGCCGCATAAAAATGAAAATTGCCCAGCGTATTCAACGCCGCCAATTTTTGGCGCGGCGCGAGCAAACCAACCTGGTTCAAATCGGCGGCTGAGGCTTGCAAAAGCGAATCCACGACGCGCCGCCACGTTTCGTTCTTTTCCAGCAACACGAGATTGCCCATGTTGATCAGATTGACGATTTTGCCCGCGGGCAATTTGAGACGGTCGCACAATTTGAGCGAGCGCTGAAAATAATCATAAGCCTTGTCGAAGTCATGATAAGCATACCAAAGATTGCCGAGGTTGTTGAGCGCTCTCGCCTCGCCCACCCAATTCTTGTCGCGCCGAAACGTTTCAGCCTTTTTCTCAAACAGCGTGATGGCGTTGAGAAAATCCTTCTCCGTCACGTAGCCTTCGCCGGTGATGCTGAACAGCAGCGCCTTCTCCTGCTC
>JBOHQZ010000280.1:0-7911 GCA_050732275.1 bacterium | reverse complement strand
CCTCGGCGCGATGCTGCAAGGCGGTCTCGGCATGGCCGGCTCGGGCAATATTCATCCCGGCCGGGTTTCGCTCTTCGAGCCGGTGCATGGCTCAGCGCCGCACATGGCCGGAAAAAACAAGGCCAATCCTCTCGCCGCGATTTTAGCAGCAGCGATGATGCTGGATTTCCTCGGCCATCAGCAAGCCGCGTCGGTGGTGGAGGCGGCGGTGCAAAAGTCGGTGGATGAAAAACAGGTGACCGCAGACATCGGTGGGAATTTGGGAACGAAGGAATGCGGGGATTTTGTGGCGAGCCAAATTGGGTAGGAAGATATTGGCTCTTGCTTTTCAAAAGGCTTTTTCATAAATTTAAATTAGCTGAAGTCGGGGCGAACAAAAATGTTCATTAGACAAGCACTTATTTTACGGCCAGTCGCTGACAAGATTTGGCATAAGCATCATGTAGAGGAACACGAAGTTTATGAAATTTTTGAGAATCGACCCAAATATCGCAAGATAGAAAACGGTGATATTGAAGGTGAGGATTTATACGGGGCTTATGGTCAAACCGATGCAGGTCGTTATCTGAGTGTTTTCTTTATTTACAAACTAAACCACGATGCGCTAGCTATAAGTGCACGTGACATGAACAAAAGCGAAAGAAAACAATATGGCAAGAAATAAAACAATACCCAAGTTTTCTTCTCATGAAGAAGCCGCTGGCTGGCTCGATACGCATTCAACCGCTTATATAAAAACAACTCCCGCTGAGTTCGAGCTTTCGCCGAATTTCAGAGTCCGAATTATCGACAACTTAGACGAAGCGGAAACGCTGATTGCAATCGATCAACCCTTGAGCAAACAAATTTCCGAGATTGCCCAAACACAGGGTATTTCTATTGAAATCTTAGTCAACCGCTGGCTCAGAGAAAAGGTCAGCGAGAACGTGAGCTTGGCTTCCGCTTGAAGATAAAACTATGAGGTGCCAGGCAGACCAGAACAACCGAAAGAAGTTTTTCACCCTTTCCGCTCAAATTCTCAATAGCATTCGGATGGCACTGCCCAAGGACGGCATTTTCATATATGGATTCAACTAAAGAACCATCAGATTTACCCACCTTTCAATCCGCGAATACAACACACGAACTTGACCGGGAGGCGCGGACGGCGTCGCGCTCCTTTTATCATCCTACTGAGCGGCCAAATTCTGCTGAATCTAAAGCGGCGTTGCCTCGGGCGCAAATCGTTGCTGCCCTGAAAATCTCCGTTTACGAAGGCTTCTCGGCGCAAACGTTTGTGACGCTGACCGGCGGCGTTTTTCTGCCGGCCTTCGCACTGGCCTTGGGCGCGAACAATTTTTATATCGGCGCTTTGGCCGCCATTCCTTTCTTCGGCAATCTCTTTCAGCTTGCCGGCGCTTTCTTCGTCGAAAAGTACGGCTGGCGCAAAAAATTTTGCATCGTCGCCTCGAGCCTGCAGCGCCTGAGCTGGGCGCCCGCCGTGATTTTATTTTTGCTCCTCGCGCCGGATAATAAAAGCCTCGCGCTCGGTGTTTTGCTGGCGTTCATGATCGTGACGCATGCGCTCGCCGCCATAGCCGGCGTTTCGTGGCTGTCGTGGATGACCGATATAGTGCCGGAAAACATTCGCGGCCGTTACTTTGGACTGCGCAACGCCGTCATCAGCATCGCCACCAGCTTGTCAACTTTTGCGGGCGGCTGGTTTCTCGATTGGCAACAGGGCCGCCTTTCGGCGTTCGGCATTTTATTACTCATCGCCTCGGCAGCCGGCGCGGTTTGCACTGTTTTGCTCATCAAACAGCCGGAGCCGCCCAAGCTGCGCCCGCTGCGCCAAGAGCGTTTCTTTCGTCTTTATTTGGAGCCTTTCCGGCAGCTGAATTTTCGACGGCTGCTGCGCTTTTCGATGCTTTGGCAATTCGGATGCTATTTCGCCTCGCCATTTTTCGTCGTCTACATGCTCACCGAACTGGGCATGAGCTACGCTTTGACGGCGGTATACGCCGTCATCGCCGCCGTTTTTGACCTGGTGGGCATGCGGGTTTGGGGACACGTTTCCGACCACACCGGCAACAAGCCGGTGATAACGATCACCGCCGTGGCCGTCGCCGCGCTGCCGTGGATTTGGCTGTCAACCACCTCGAATGCGTTTGGCTTTTATTGGCTCTTGCCCTTGCTGCACATTGCCGGCGGATTCTTTTGGGCCGGCTACAATTTGTGCTCCACCAATATCATGTTTCGGCTGGCGCCGCGCGACCGCAACTCCATTTATTTTGGCGCATGGGCCGCTTGCAATGGCCTCGCGGCATGCGCCGGCTCCCTGCTCGGCGGCGTGCTCGGCCGTTGGGCCGCACATCATGAAATCCAGTTGGTCTTTTTTTCGCTCGCGGGATTGAAAGCCGTTTTTCTGTTTGCGGGCGTATTGCGTCTGACCGCGGTGTTTCTTTTACGCCCGCTCCGGGAGCCGCAAGGCATGCGCACGTGGCAGGCGATTCGCGTTTTACGCAACGTCAAAAGCTGGCCGTTGATATTGAGCGATCATCGCGTGTTCGTCTCCCAGAATGGCGCGACACAAGCCGCGCCGGAATTCGTTTCCCAAGAATCGCTGTGGCCGCTTTTTCGTCGCAAAAAACTCCGCGCTCCACAGAAATCCACCTCAGATAAGGCAAAATAATTTTTGGCAAAACAATTCGACATCTTTATAAACCAATTATTTTGACTTTATTCATTTTGCCATCCATCGTTTTTATCCGTTGGCCGCCTTTCATCCGTTGGAGCAATTTTTTAAATCTGCGCTTGCTCTTTTTTCAATCCGGTTGCGGCTGAGTTTGATTGATGGTTAAGGAAGGGCTTGACGTGACCACCTATCTTGCACTGGTGATCTTCGCATTAACCTACCTGATTATCGCTTCACAGAAGATCCCCTATTTGCACCTCGACCGTCCAAGCGGTGCGCTCACCGGCGCGGTGTTGATGGTGCTCGCCGGCGTGCTCAAGCTCGACGAAGCGTATCACGCCATCAACTTCGATACGATTACGCTGCTCTTGGGCATGATGATTCTCGTGGGGTATCTGCGCTTCGCACGCTTCTTTCGATATGTGACGTATTTGTTGTTGAGCCGCTTGCACACTGGCACACAGCTTCTCGCCGGCGTGATTCTCTTTAGCGGCGTGCTCTCGGCGATTTTTGTGAACGACACCATTTGCCTGATGATGACGCCGTTGGTCGTGCAGCTTTGTGAAGAAACCAAACTTGACTTAAAGCCGTTTTTGATTGCGTTGGCGACCGCTTCCAATATTGGCAGCGTGATGACACTCGTCGGCAATCCGCAGAATATGCTGGTAGGAACATATTCCGGCTGGCCCTACGGCGGGTTCTTTTTGCGGATGTTGCCCATCGGCCTGCTCGGCTTGGCGCTGAATTTCGGATTGATCTATTGGATGTTCAAAAAAGAATTGGCCGGCAAAACTTGGGGAAAGTCGCATTTGGCGGCGCCGCGCGTCGATCTCCGCCTGATGCGCAAAGGTTTGATCGTGCTCGCCGGCGCAATGGTGGGATTTTTGTTCTCCTCGAAATTGGCGTTGGTTTCAATCGGCGCCGGCACTGCGATTATTTTATGGGCGAGAAAGCCGCCGGCGCGCGCGTTCGAACGCATCGATTGGGCGCTGCTCTTGTTTTTCTGCGGCCTATTCGTCGTCGTCGCTGGCCTCAACAAAGTCGGCCTCGTCGAAAAGATGTTCGTGCCGTTAAAGAGCTTTTTCGGTGCTTCGATCTGGCAGCAGCTTTGGGTATTCTCCGGCGTTTCGATCTTTTTTTCCAATTTGGTTTCAATTGAACACTCTTGCCAGCAACAAGTTACCAGAAAACCATTGCTTTTTATCTGAAACTTCATAAAATTTAGATCATACGAACCAGCAACGGGAGAAGACAGCATGATGGAAGTTCGGCATGGTCAGGCGCAGGCCTTTGTCGAGGCGCAAGACTTGATGAAACGTGTTCGGGCAGCAGGACATGGACACGTATTCCATTTTTGGGATAAAATGACGGAGGATTCGCAACACCAACTATTGCACCAACTCTCATTAATTGATTTTGGCCTGATGGAGCGGCTCCATCACGAATACATCGTTCACAAGAAAAAACCGGACATTTCAGCATTGGCGCCGGCCGAGATCATTACGTTGGCGCATCAACGCGCGCATCCGGAGGAAACCGCAAAGATGGCGGCGCGCGGCGAAGAGATGCTGCGGGCCGGCAGGATCGCAGCGGTGCTGGTTGCCGGCGGCCAGGCTTCGCGATTGGGGTTTGACAAACCCAAAGGCGAATATCCCATCGGACCGGTGAGCAAGAAAAGCCTGTTTCAGCTTCATGCCGAAAAACTGATTGCTACAGCACGCCGTTATCACACACGCATTCCGTGGTACATTATGACCAGCGACGCCAACGACGGCGAGACGCGCGCGTTTTTTGAACGAAATGATTTGTTTGGCTATTCGCCGGCTGACATTTTCTTTTTCGAGCAGGAGATGATGCCGGCGCTCGATGAAAGCGGCAAGCTCATTCTCGATGCGCCGGATCACATTTTCATGAACCCCAATGGCCACGGCGGCACGCTCACCGCGTTGGAAAAAAGCGGCGCGATGGCGGACATGCGCCGCCGTGGCATCGAAGAGATTTTCTATTTTCAAGTCGATAATGTGTTGTTGAAAATTTGCGATCCCATGTTCATCGGCTATCACGTGGCCGCCAACGCCGAGATGAGCGCCAAAGTCTGCGGCAAACGCGATCCCCATGAAAAAGTCGGCGTGATTGGCAGACTCGTGGATCCGGCATCGGGCAAGGCCGGCAAGCTCAAAGTGATCGAGTATAGCGACATGAGCAAAGCGGATAAAGAAGCCCGCAATCCCGACGGCACACTCAAATACAACGCCGGCAGTATTGCGATTCATCTTTTCAACGTGGACTTTATTGCGCGCGAAGTCAACGGCGGTACAAAACTGCCATGGCACGTGGCGCACAAACAAATTCCTTATCTTGACGCCGGCGGCAAGTTGATTCAGCCGGATCAACCCAATGGCTATAAATTTGAAACCTTCATTTTTGACGCGTTGAGCGACGCGCAGCGCGTGGCGGTTCTGGAAGTCGAGCGGCGCTCCGAGTTCAGCCCGGTCAAAAATGCCGCCGGCGAAGATTCCCCGCAAACCGCGCAACACGATTTGTGCGAATTGCACGCGCATTGGCTGGAGCAGGCCGGCGTCAAAATTCCGCGCGACGCAGATGGGCACTTAACCACGCGCCTCGAAATCAGCCCTATATTTGCGCTGGACGCGCCCGAGCTGGCGAAAAAGATTGCGCCGGATATACAAGTGCGAGACGGGCTTTATTTGGAATCATGACGGGCAAACCGCAAAAATCCAGCATCGCCTGTGGTCACGGGCTACGCTTCAAACCATCGAGCGTAGCCGATAAAAAAAATCGCTCACGGAATTGGAACGGCTCACGGAATTAGATTGCCAAAAAATTTTCCGTGAGCTGTTCCAATTCCGTGAGCCCAAAAGTGGTTTACTGGACATTTACGACAGCCTGCGTCCGTAGGCTGTCTGTGCTACGGGATGGCTTTGCATGCTCTACTGCTATTTTCATACGCCGGATGGCGGCCTGGCGCTGGCGCAAGATACGGCTGCCGTCCGCCGGTCTTTTCAAGAAGGCAAATTGTATTGGGTCGATCTCGAAGATCCCACTGAAAGCGAAGAGGAAATTCTGTGGGAAATTTTCAATTTTCACCAGCTCGCCATCGAGGATTGCATCGCCACCCACCAATATCCCAAAATCGATGATTACGGCGATTATCTTTATATCATCGTTCACGCCGTCGATTACCACAAAACCGACGGCGCCTTCCGCACGACCGAGCTGGATATTTTTCTCACGCCGAATTTCGTCGTCACCTTTCATTACGAGCCGCTGCGGACGACAACGCACCGCCGTCTGCGCTTGAAAGAAGGCGCGCTGCCGCCCGATCGCCGGCCGGCGTTCTTGCTGCACCAAATTCTCGACGACCTGGTACACAATTATGCGCCGGCGATGGAAAATTTCGAAAAGCAGATCGGCAATATCGAAGAGATCATCATCAAAAAACCGCATCCCCGCGTGCTCGACCGCATCTTCGAATTTAAAAGGGAAGTGCTCAACCTCAAGCGCATTCTCGGACCGCAGCGCGACGTCATCAGCCGGCTTGGACGCGGCGAATTTCGCCTGATCCCTTCCGAGCTGAGAGTGTATTACCGCGACGTCTTCGACGAGATTTCCCGCTATGCGGAAATGGCCGAGGCCCATCGTGACTTTATCATGATGGCGCTGGATGCCTATCTCTCTTCGGTTTCCAACCGGCTCAACGAGATCATGCGCGCGCTGACGCTGATCTCCACCATCTTTCTGCCGCTGACGTTCATCACCGGGTTGTTCGGGATGAATTTCGACGTCATTCCTTTCAGCAAACATCCGTTGGGGTTTTATCTGACGGTCGCAGTCTCAGTGTTGGTCGGTGTGGTGATGTTTTTGTATTTTAAATTTAAACGCTGGGTGTGAGACTGGCTGCTCGTTGCTGGTTGCTTGATCTTCTCTTGATCATGAACTTGCTCTTTTCTTCAAAAAAACCTGCTTGCATTTTCGCTCAAAAAATGTTAAAATAACGATGGACGGCTTCATTTGAAACAGTGGCGGATATCGATTGGGTTGATGGATGATCGGCGGAGCGAATGGGAAAACGCCAAGAAGCAAATCTCAAGCGCATCGAGTTGGCGCAAGTCATGCTGGAAGACGCGCGGTTCAATTTGCTACACAAGCGCTATCGTTGCGCAATTAGCCGGAGCTATTATGCCTGCCATCACGCCGCACGGGCGTGTTTGAATGCTGTCGGGCAGCCATTGCAGAAATCACGAAGTGGAGCGCATCGAGCATGCATCAATCAATTTAGTTTGCACTTGATCAAAACCAAAGTTTTACCCGTCTCCCTCAGCGCAACGCTTCAAGAGCTGGTAGATCGGAGAGAAGCGGCCGATTATGATCTTGAAATCAAAGACGTCGAAACGTTGGCGCGGCGAACCTTTCAAAAGGCAGAAACCTTTCTGAACGAGGTGATAAAATGGCAAAGCAAAACATTAACTCATTGACGAACGAACAAATTATTGCGCGTTTAAACAAGCCAAAATCGATGCGGTATATCCGCAATATCATGAACCCCTTATTTGCAAAAGCGAAAAACCGATTTGGCAATGCCATTGTTGATGTTGTCGAACGCGAGCATTGGGGGCCAAATTTCGATGCGTATTACGACGTTTGGGTGCGCCGCCAATGGTCGGATATTCAAGAATACTTCACTAAAAATCTCCTTGAACTTCTATTGGCGCGCCACGTGTTTGTTTCGATACAGATCAAAAAGACTGACGACTACAGCGACAATTCCCAACCGCGCCCTCGCGTTCTCTCGAATTCCAAGAAACGTTCAACAAACGGCAAGCTGGCAGCGCAGCGCCTCTAGCGTCAATCAAGCAACCAAATCTCTATGCTGCGCCTTGCCAGCTTCATCAAAAATCCCGCTCATCTCGGCGGCCTGATCACTTCGATTATTGTAGTGGCCGCTTATCTTCGCACCCTCGCGCCCACTGCCTCGTTTTGGGATTGCGGCGAATTTATCGCCTGCTCGTACATTCTCGGTGTTCCCCATCCGCCTGGCGCGCCGCTTTATCTTTTGCTCGGCCGCTTTTTTAGCATGCTGCCGTTTGCAGCGGATATCGGCTGGCGCGTCAATTTGATCTCCGCGTTGGCGAGCGCCGCCACCGTTTGGCTCACCTATCTTATCATTTTGCAGCTCATCCGCGAATTTCGCCGCCAAGAACATGGCTGGCCTGAGG
>JBOHQZ010000279.1:0-7930 GCA_050732275.1 bacterium | reverse complement strand
GCTATGCCCGTCGGGTTTTGGCGGTCATCTTGTATATTTTTCAGAAAGCCATCCTTCATGTGAAATTTTTTGGGAAATTGTGTCTATATAACTATGAGCGTGCTGCTATAAGAAAACAGCCAACTTGCTCAGTTCCATAGTCCTGCTGCATGTAACAAATCGAATTATCTTAACCAGGCATCAATTCCCGTAGTTGAGGAGGTTTTGCGATGCTGACCAGAGATAATCAAGGGACTTCAAACCGGTCGCAGCAACCCGTTTTTGCGACCAGCCAAACTTCACAAGGAGGCAAAGGCCAACAAGGCGGAGAACCTCGCGAGGGGGCGCAAGAAACCGCTGGCAAGCTATTGCCCTCCATCTCCGTCCCCAAAGGCGGGGGCGCGATTCGGGGGATTGATGAGAAATTCAGCGTCAATCCGGCCACCGGCACGGGCTCGTTGAGCATTCCGCTTCCCGTCTCTCCCAGCCGCGCGAATTTTAATCCGCAGCTTACCTTGTCCTATAGCTCCGGTGCCGGCAACGGGCCGTTTGGATTGGGTTGGGATCTCTCCGTGCCGGCCATCACGCGTAAAACTGACAAGGGCTTGGCGAAATATCAGGATGTCAAGGAGTCCGATATCCTTAAGTCCGAAGTCACTAAGTCCGATGTCTTTATATTGTCCGGCGCGGAAGATTTGGTGCCGGCTTTGAAATTTGAAGATGGCGAGTGGAAAAGGGACTTTCGACCTGAAGGCGAATATCACATTCAACGCTACCGTCCGCGCACCGAAGGCCTTTTCACCCGCATTGAAAAATGGACTCGAATCTCCGGCCATCCCGAGAGCATTGGCGAGGTGCATTGGCGCGCCACCACGAAAGACAATATCACCAGCATATATGGCCGCAGCGCGAATAGCCGCATCTTCGACCCCGAAGACCCGACGCATGTTTTCTCGTGGCTGTTAGAAGAATCTTATGATGACAAGGGCAACGTCATTGTTTATGAATACAAACAGGAAAACCGCGACGGTATCGATCCCACGTTGCCGCAGGAAGGCAAGCGGCTCCGATCAAGCAAAAGTTTCGCCAACAAATATCTCAAGCGCGTCAAGTATGGCAATCGCCTGCCATCCGTGCGTGACGACTGGCTCTTTGAAGCGGTTCTCGACTACGGCGAGCACGATGCCGCCAATCCCCAACCTGCCGAATCCCGCGCTTGGCCGGTGCGACAAGATCCCTTCTCCACTTATCGCGCTGGTTTTGAAATTCGTACCTATCGTCTCTGTCATCGCGTGCTGATGTTTCATCATTTCGAGACCGATCCTTTGTTGGTGCGCTCGCTCGATTTTACTTATGAACCACATCCCCATCTGACCTATTTGATGGCCGCGACGCAAAAAGGCTATGTCAAAGACGGCGGCGCTTATCGCAGCAAAGCCCTTCCACCTTTGGAATTCGATTACACGCGCTTTCCAAGCGAGAAAAAAATCAACGAGGAGCCCATCGGCGAAGTAGATACCGAGAGTTTGGAAAATCTCCCCATCGGCATTGACGATGCCAACTATCAATGGATCGATATCGATGGCGAAGGGCTTTCCGGCGTGCTCACGCAAAATGGCGAGGCCTGGTATTTCAAGCGCAATCTTGGCAATGCCCGCTTTGCGCCAATCGAGCGCCTGACCAGCCACCCGGCGCATGCCGCATTGCAAAGCCCTCGCACACAGATCATGGACATCGACGGCAACGGCATGAAAGAGCTGGTGCTGCTGGATGATCCGATCACTGGCTTTTATGAGAAAAATCACGAGAACGGCTGGGATGAGTTCGTCGTTTTTCAGCATGAGCCGAATGTGGATTGGGGCGATCCCAATTTGCGCATGATCGATCTCACCGGCGACGGCCATGCGGACATTCTGATCAGCAACGACGAAAGCTTTTTGTATTTTCCTTCCAAAGCTGATGAAGGCTTCGACGCACCCACCTTCATTCGTAAAGCGCTGGATGAAGAAGAAGGCCCGGCCCTGGTGTTTGCCGACCGCTCGCAATCCATCTTTCTCGCGGATATGTCCGGCGATGGCATGACCGACATCGCGCGCATTCGCAACGGCGAGGTGTGCTACTGGCCCAATCTCGGCTATGGCCGCTTCGGCGCTAAAATTATCATGGACACGCCGCCCTTCTTCGATCATCCCGACCAGTTCGATCCGCGCCGCCTTCGCCTGGCGGATATCGATGGCTCCGGCACGACGGACATCATTTATCTCAACGCCGGGTCGATTCGAATCTATCTCAACCAAGCCGGCAACGATTGGAGCGCTCCTATCGAACTCGAAAACTTCCCGGCGGTAGATAATCTCTCGACAGTTTCGGTGATGGATTTGCTCGGCAATGGCACATCCTGCATCGTCTGGTCTTCGCCTCTGCAACGGGACGCGAATCGCCCGATGCGCTATATCGATTTGATGGGTGGGCAGAAGCCGCACTTGTTGATCACCAGCCGGAACAATATGGGCAGCGAGACGCGACTGAAATATGCTTCCTCAACCAAGTTCTATCTGCAAGATCGCCTCGATGGCAAGCCGTGGATCACCAAGCTGCCGTTTCCGGTGCATGTAGTGGAGCGGGTCGAAACCTACGACTACATCAGCCGCAATCGCTTCGTCACCCGTTACGCTTTCCATCACGGCTTTTTCGACGGCATCGAGCGCGAGTTTCGCGGCTTCGGTTATGTGGAGCAGTTTGACACGGAGTCGTTTGCGGCTTACAACGGCAAAGGCTTGTTTGCCGATCCGCCCAAGGTGGTGGATGAAGAGTTCTTTCAGCCACCGGTTGTGACTCGCACTTGGTTCCATACCGGCGCGTATCTTCGCCGCGATAATATTTCGCAACATTATGCGGAGGAATATTACAAAGGAGATGGAGAAGCCATCCTGCTAGATGATACCATGCTGCCGGAAAGCTTGACTGCCGAAGAGGAACGCGAAGCCTGCCGCGCGCTGAAGGGCCGCATGCTCCGCCAGGAAGTGTATGCCGAGGATGATTCTCTCCAACACGCGCATCCATACACCGTCACCGAACAAAATTTTCAACTGCGACTGGTGCAGCCCCAGCTCGATCAACGCCACGCCGTGCTCTTGGGTCACAGCAATGAGACGCTGGCCTATCATTACGAGCGCAAACACGACGATCCGCGCATGGCTCACCAGATGGTGCTGGAAGTGGATGATTTTGGCAACGTGCTGAAGTCGGCGGCCATCGTTTACCCGCGGCGCGCTCCGGTTTATCCTGAGCAGGGCAAAACGCTGGTTACTTACACCGAGAGCGAGGTCATCAACAAACCCGACAAAGATGATTGGTACCGCCTCGGCCTGCCGGCTGAAACGCTCTTGTATGAGCTTACCGGTTTGCCGGCGCCAACCGGCCAAATCTATTCGATAGCTGAGATCACCTCGTTCCTGACGGCTGCGACAGATATTCCGTATGAAGCAACACCCTCGGAGGGAATCAGGCAAAAACGTCTCGTCGAACGCCAGCGCACTTTGTATTTAAAAAATGATCTTACCGGACCGTCGGATTTCAAAGAAGTCGAATCCCTGGCGTTGCCTTATGAGACCTACCGCCTGGCATTGAGTTCGGACTTGCTGGCGGGCGTATTTGACGGCCCGATCTCATCAGGCCGAGTAACCAGTGCAGAACTGGCGCGCATTATTCGCGTCGAGGGCAAATATGTCGATCTGCTTAAAGACGGCCATTGGTGGATTCCTTCAGGCCGCGTTTTCTTTTCGCCGGTTCCCAAACCAACCCCTGATCCGATCGTGCAAGACCCGGTGTTTGCCAGCGCGCATTTTTATCTCGCGCAAGCCACACAGGATCCCTTCAGCAACGTTTCACGCATTACGTATGATGGTTACGATCTTCTCCTCATGCAAGCCGACGATGCGGTGGAAAATGTGGTTTCCGCGGTAAACGACTACCGCGTACTGCAGCCGAAATTGGTTACCGATCCCAACGACAATCGCGTTGAGGTAGCGTTTGATGAATTGGGGCTGGTCATCAAAACCGCGGTGATGGAGAAGAAAGGCGAAACCGATCCGGCGAAAATGGGCGATACGATTGATGATCCCACCACGCGTCTGGAATATGAGATGTTCAATTGGATGAATCACCAAAAGCCCAATTTCGTCCACACCTTTGCGCGCGAGCGGCATCGCGCCGCCGATACGCGCTGGCAGGAATCTTATGCTTATTCAGATGGGCTTGGTCGCGAGGTGATGACCAAGATTCAAGCCGAGCCCGGTTTTGCGCCTGGCCGTGATGCCGATGGCAATCTCTTGCGTGACGCCGGCGGCAACTTGGTGCTGGTGGATACTTCGCCGAATGTGCGCTGGGTGGGCACCGGTCGTACCGTGTTTGACAACAAGGGCAATGCCATTAAAAAGTACGAGCCGTTCTTCAGCATCACGCATGCATACGAAAGCGAAAAAGACTTGGTCGAATGGGGCGTAACGCCGATTTTGGATTATGATCCTTTAGGGTGCTTGATTCGCACCGATCTGCCCAACGGCACTTTCTCAAAAGTGGAGTTCGATGCCTGGCAGCAGACGACTTATGATGAGAATGACACGGTGCTGGAAAGCGAGTGGTACGAAAAGCGAGGCTCGCCCGCTCTCACCGGCGCTGAGCCAACTGATCCCGAAATCCGCGCGGCGTGGCTGGCGGCCAAACATGCGAATACGCCAACCGTCGCTCATCTCGACACGCTTGGGCGCACGTTTCTGACTATTGCCAAAAATGGATTAACGCCGGCGGATGAATATCGCACGCACGTTGAGCTGGATATCGAGGGCAATGCGCTGGCGATTACCGACGTCCGCAATAACCGTGTCATGGAATATCGCGTGCGCAAGACCAATGGCGTGGAGAGGCTCACCACCGCGTATGATCTTGCCGGCCAGCTTCTTTATCAGAAAAGCATGGATGCCGGCGAGCGCTGGATGATCGCCAACGTGGCTGGCAATCTCATTCACGGCTGGGACAGTCTCCGGCGCCACACCAGCCGAAAGTACGATGAGCTGCATCGACCCATCGAGCTGCGTGTCCTTTTTGAAAACACCGGCACGGAAATTCTGGCCGAAAAGACGGATTATGGCGAAGATCAGACAAATGACAAAGCGCGCAATCTGCGTGGACGAGTTTTCAAAATTTTTGACGGCGCCGGTGTGGTGACCAGCGAGACTTATGATTTCAAAGGCAATCTGTTGGCCGGCACCCGGCAGTTGGCAAAGCAATACCGCACGGCCATTGACTGGAAGACTTCGCCAGCACTGGAAACGGAAACCTTCTCCACTGCGACCGAATACGATGCACTCAATCGTCCGGTTAGCTTGACTACGCCGGACCGGAGTGTGATCCGGCCAAAATACAACGAGGCGAATTTGCTGGAGCAGGTGCATGTGAACCTGCGCGGCGCGACGACGGCAACCCCCTTCGTGAATGACATCGATTATAACGCCAAAGGCCAGCGAGAGCTGATTGAATACGGCAGCGGTGTGACCACCACCTACACCTACGACCCGCTCACTTTCCGTCTGATCAATTTGAAGGCCATACGCGGAACCGACACGCGCTTGCAGGATTTATTTTACATCTACGATCCAGTCGGCAACATCACCGAAATCCGCGATGATGCCCAGCAAAAGGTGTACTTTGAAAACACAGTGGTAGAGCCACATAGCAAATATGAGTATGATCCTTTGTACCGTCTCATCTATGCCGAGGGGAGAGAGCACGGAGGATTGTATGCACAAACTCAACGCACGCATTTAGACCCTCCCATGAATCAGCTACCTCATCCGCATGATGCTCAGGCATTGTGGAGGTATAGGGAAAGCTATGAGTATGATGAAGTGGGCAACATCCTTGAAATCTTTCATCGTTCGAATGGTAGTGAGTGGACGAATCGCTTTGAATATGCCACAAACAATAATCGCTTGCTAAGTCTCAATATACCCGGTTATGGTTTTAGCTATGACCTGCACGGCAACATGACCCACATGCCGCATCTCGCGAACCATCCCGATCCCGAGGCGCCAAATATGCATTGGGATTTCAAAGACCAACTGCATCAGGTGGATCTCGGCGGTGGCGGCACGGCTTACTATGTTTATGACGCCGCCGGCCAGCGCGTGCGCAAGGTGCATGAGCACAACGGCAGCACCGTGGAAGAGCGCATCTATTTGGGCGGCTTTGAAATTTACCGCAAGCGTAACGCCAGCGACTTGGTGCTGGAACGCGAAACCCTGCACATCATGGATGACCAACGCCGCATTGCGTTGGTGGAAACCAAGACGATTGATACGAATGATCCGCCGCTTACACCCACGCCCGTGCTCCGCTACCAACTGGACAACCACCTCGGCTCAGCCTGCGTGGAAACCGATGAACGCGGCAAAGTGATCTCCTATGAAGAATACCACCCCTACGGCACCACTTCCTACCAGGCTGGCCGCAACGTGGCCGAGGTGAGTTTGAAACGCTACCGTTACACCGGCAAGGAACGTGATGAGGAGACAGGGTTGTATTACCATGGCGCGAGGTATTACGCGCCGTGGTTGGGGAGGTGGGCGAGCTCTGATCCAGCGGGGATGGTAGATGGTGTCAATCTCTATCGCTACGTCGCTGGAAACCCTTTACGCTTTGCTGATCCATCGGGTAGATGGGAAGACGAACGTTTACCTGTTCCACCTCCCCAACGCAGAAATGTCGACATTCAAATAGGAGAAGCAGTTCTCGAACCTAATATTAATACTAGTGAAGTTCTAGCTGAAATAGAGGCGATAAGAGCACCTACGATTCCGCAAGGGCCATGGAGGGAACAGGGAAATGAATTAGTAAGACTTATAGAACATCGTGATACACCAACTGGGTGGAAAGTTACTTTTTTTGTGTTCGCGGTAATAAATGAACCGTTCGCCTTGGCTGAGGATGCGATAATAGGTGTATTGAATATACCATCAAATCTTTATAATGCAGGAAATGACTTAGGTGCTGCAGCCGTTGCAACTGAAACAGGAGAATCAGAAAGATATCTTCAGCGAGCAGGTCATGAATTGCTTGACGTCACTGAAGCAGGATTCACAGTCTATTCTCTAGGTGCAGGACAGTTTGCCGGACGGACAGCCGCAACTGCAGCAGGCACAGTGGCCGGACCGACGATAATTGAGGCAAATGCATTAGAAGGGCTGCATTTAGGTAGAGCCAATGTTCTTTCTGGGATACGTAACCAGCGCGCAACGGTTCTTGCCAACTTTCAAGATGCGTTGGAAAGATCGTTTGGACCAATCGACTGGACACTTCACGAAAACCGCCAACTTGCTTATTCATATTCACTGGCAAACATTGAAAGATACCAAGGCCCAATAGTATCTCACTTAGAAGGTGTATTTTTGCGTACTGGTGGTGGTGGGCAGGTATCACGTGCAGAAATTCGGCTTCTATTAGAACGCCCCGACTTGCTAGAAAGAACCACCTTTTTGTTTGGGCGAACACAAGTACCAACACCTTTTGTACGAGTACTTTCCGCAATTGGACGAAATCCGTAAAGGAGAAACGGAGGCGATGTGGGAATTCGGACGTTACTGGTTTACTTGAGCCGATTTTTTGTGAGCAGATGCAATACAAGGCTGCTTCGGATGGCGTGTAGCCAACTTGCAACGCTACCCCATCACCTGGCTCAGCGGCGTCTGGCCGCATGGCCTGAACACCAACACGCCGGAGATGTTCATCGAGCTGGAGACGGTGTTTTGATCATTAAAACATCTCATGAACCATTTGTCCGACAATACATGGCGAGATATTTCAATCGTCTCCCAGGAATGAATTCCTGGGCAATTGTCGGTCGTCCCTACGGGACTCGATTGGGTGTACGGGTTTTCGTTCCCATGAATGAATC
>JBOHQZ010000278.1:0-7933 GCA_050732275.1 bacterium | reverse complement strand
AGCCTGGAGAGCAAAACCGGCGATCGTGCCGGTCATCGCAACGGCGTGATGGTGAGAGATTTGGCGGCATTTGACAAGCTTCGTGATCTCCATGGCGAGAGCGACGTGAAGTGGCGCTCTGGCGTCAAGCACGATTGCGCCGAAGTCATGGAATTTCGCAAAACCCCCAACGGCTTGATGAATGGCTTGGGCGAAATGGTTAATATTGAGCCGGCCTGTCTTTTCCCTTTGCTCAAGGGTTCTGATCTTGCCAACGGGCGCATCGCATCGGCAACACGCTTCGTTTTAATCACGCAAAAATTCATCGGCGAATCCACTGACATCATTCAAAAAACTGCGCCCAAAACTTGGGCATATTTGGAAGCTCATGCAAAACATTTGGAAGGCAGGAAAAGCCGGATCTACCGCAACCGGCCGCGCTTCTCTATCTTCGGGGTCGGCGCTTACACATTTGCCCCTTGGAAAATTGCCATTTGTGGGCTTTACAAAACTTTACAGTTCCGCTTGGTTGGACAGATCGAAGACAAGCCGGTGATTTTCGACGACACGATATATTTCCTGAGCTTCGTTGACGAGATCCATGCGCGAAAGATTTATCAACTTTTGCTCTCGCCGCCGGCGACCAAATTTTTGTCGTCTCTGATTTTCTGGGACGAGAAACGGCCCATCAAAGCCGGTATTCTGAATCACTTGGATTTGCGCCGGCTCGAGGGGCTGGCTTTAAACTAAATTTCTGAATTTGTTTCTGATTTCATCCCAAAGAGCTGGCTCGCAATGACCAAGCTTTGTTATGACATCGGATTGGCGCAGTGTTGCGATGCGATCGATTTTTATAACCGAATCGGCTCGCAAGCCCGTAGCAGAAAACGCCGGATCATTTTTAGAAATTAAAATTTCTCGACCGGTGATTGCCGGAGGCAAAACTGAACTAATTGCACAAACAACAAGATTATTATATTTGTCGCGCGTCTCTGTTATCACGACCGCCGGACGGACTTTTGATTGGGTGGGAACCGTGAAAGGAAAATCGATGAGAATAATATCTCCAGAATTCATTCGTTTACCCCTCCGCTGTTAGACGCGCATAATCCTGATAAATATTCTCGCGCGGGTCATTCCAAAACTCGAATGCCTTATCCGTCAGTCTTAAATAGCCGAGTCGCTCAATTTCTTCGATAATGTCTTTTTCTATCAACAACAGCGATAAGAAATGCTGCAATTCGGCGGGTGGCAGCGCTTTGATTTCCGCTACAAGATTGCCAGTCGACATATATAGCTCCGATTCGATAATGGGGTTTAGTTTTGTATTTTAATTTAACAGGTAGATATAATAAAGTCAATCTTTTTTTTGGAGGCAACTACCACCATGGTTCGGCGTATACAAAACCGGCGCTAAGGAAATGGCGACTTGAACGCTTTCGACGAAACTCGGTCTTACTTTATGTCTATTTGCAATGTTCAACCTCGCCGCTGTGCAGATACAATAAAAATATGAAAACCGACCAAGCCTATTTTCAATTGTTGCGTTTGCAGGAATTTAACAATCTCGAATTGTTGATCGCCCGCTATAAAACGCACGTCTTTCCCCGTCATTGGAATGAAACTTACGTCATCCAAATTGTCGAACAGGGCGTCAATGCTTTTTATTGCGAGCGCGCGATTCATGTAGCGCCGGCGGGCAGCATCGTTTTGATCAATCCTTACGAAGTGCATACGGGATACTCGATTGGCGACGTGCCGCTGGTGTATCGCACGCTGTACCCCACACCGGAACTGCTCACAGAAATTGCCTGCCAGCTTGTTGGGCGCAAACAGGAATCACCATTTTTTCCATCGCTGGTCATTCAGGATGAACCTCTGGCGCAAATGTTCGGCAAGGCGCATCGCGCTTGTGAGGCCGGGGCGGATCAGCTCGCGGCGCAAACGCAAATTCTCACGGCACTGGCATTCCTGCTCCGGCGCCATTCCGACCAGAATATATCTTGGCATTCGGCTGGAAAAGAAATCACGCCGATCCGGCACGCGAAAGAATATCTCGAAGACAATTTTTCAAAAAATATTTCTCTGCAGCAGTTGGCCCAAATTTCTCATCTCAGTCCGTTTCATTTTCTGCGTTCCTTTCGCAAGGAGGTCGGCCTCCCTCCGCACGAATATTTGATCAACGTTCGCATCCAGCGCGCCAAAGCGCTGCTCGCCAACGGTCGCCCCATCGTCCAGGTTGCCTACGAAACCGGCTTTGCCGATCAAAGCCATCTGCACCGGCAGTTCAAGCGCATTGTTGGAATCACACCGGGGCAGTATATCAGATAAAAATTTTCGATGCAGGCCGCCAATTCACACGCGCTGTTTGTGGTCTCGCCGCAAACCCGCCGTAGCTCGCTGCAAATTTATTTGCAAAAACAAATCACTTCGATAAATTATCCCGCCTCCGGAGCTCGCTGCTAAAAAAATAATACTTTTTTAAAAGAGCAATTTCGTACAAGAAAACTACTTCTTCATTAATTAAATTTGAAATGGAAAAGTGTGCTTTTTGGTAAACGCTTTGAACTCAAGGAGAAAAAATATGAGAACGGCAAATCAAGGCATCCACTTGGTCACGTTGGCCGTCATTGGCACTTGTTTGGTATTCAGTGCTTCTGTTTCACGCGCGCAAGTTGCTGCGAAGGCCGTTTACGTTTGCCCGATGAAATGCGGCAATACTGAATATGAGAAACCAGGCAACTGCGCGGTTTGCGGCATGGCTCTGGTGATCAAAAACAACGATCCGGATACTAGGGGCAAAAGCGGTTACGTTTGCCCACCGTGTGGCGCGGGTTGTGACGATAAAGTTTACGACAAGCCGGGCGGTTGTCCGATTTGCGGCATGCGGCTCGTTGAAAAAGGCAGCGCGCGGGCCAACGCCGCGGTGAACTTTCGGCCGGCCACACAGCAAGTGCTGGCTCGCAGTAAGAAAGTGGCGATCTTCATTTTCGACGGCGTGCAGATCATCGACTACGCCGGCCCTTATGAAGTTTTTGGCCAAGCCGGCTTCGAAGTCTTCACCGTCGCCGAGAAAGCCGGCGCCATCACCACCGCGATGGACATGAGCGTCAATCCGAAATACACGTTTGACAATCATCCGCAAGCGGAGGTTCTGCTGATTCCAGGCGGCGGTGTGCCACAACATCAGGAAAATCCCCAAGTCATCCAATGGATTCAAAAGAATGCGAAACAAGCGGAAGTGGTGCTGTCGGTTTGCAACGGCGCGTATTTTCTCGCCAAGGCCGGTTTGTTGGATGGCTTGGAGGCCACCACGTTCGCTGCTCTCATCCCTGGCTTACAAACTGCGGCGCCCAAAGCCAAAGTCGTTTCCAACAAACGCTTTGTGGACAATGGAAAAATCATCACCTCTGCCGGGCTTTCGTCGGGAATGGACGGCGCGCTGCATGTGGTTGAAAAACTGCTCGGCAAAGGCTGGGCGCAAATCGTGGCGACGAATCTCGAGTATGATTGGGATCCTGAATCGAAATATGTTCGTGCGATGCTGGCGGACAATTATTTAGAAAACGCTTACGCTCTTCTCGGCAGCTTTGAGAGGGAAATCTTGAGCCACGAGGGCAGCACGGCGCATTGGGAAACGAAATGGAAGATAGAAACCGAGACGGCGGCAACAAAAGTTTTGGATGAGCTGAATAACAACCTGGCAACGACCGGCAATTGGATTCGCCAAGACGCGGCCAAATCAAACGGCGCGAACAAAAGCCTGTGGAAATTCACCGGCGAGGATGGCAAAGCCTGGAACGGCGCGGCCAGCGTTGATGTCATTTCGGGGGAGAAGAATAAGCTTACTGTGAAAATAAGCATCGCACGCGACGAGGCGGATTCGAAACGGAAAATTCAATGAACAGATTGGCTTTGTATATAGCTTCTCTCGTGACGCTGTTCAACGTGTCGAATCCTGTGCCGCCGGCATCTGCGCAATCAAAGAACACTTACGCAGAAAAGGCAACGGCAATCACTCAAGCCTTTCCCTCCGTCCAATTCATCACGGATGGTCTTTATAATGACAGGCACAGTCGATATTCGCCGGACGGCTCGCGCCTTGTTTTTACTTCGACGCGGGGTAAAAAATCTCATCTCTTCGTCATGCCCGCCGGCGGCGGCAAGGCCATCCAAGTTACGCCATCCGAGTATTCTGCTTGGCTGCCGGCATGGTCGCCGGACGGAACACGCCTCGCGTTTGAATCAGATAAAGATGGCGGCAACTGTATTTGGGTGATACCGGCCAGCGGCGGCGAAGCCATGCGAATAACGCCGGATTCCGTTAAGGCCTCTTGGCCGGACTGGTCGCCGGATGGAACTAAGATCGCGTATATCTGCAATATGGCAGGCAGTTGGGACATTTATACCATGTCGATTGCCGGAGGCAAACCGCATCAGATTACACATCACCAAGACAACGAGTGGAATCCACGCTGGTCTCCTGATGGTGAGCACATTGCATTTTATTCCACATGGAACGGCAAGATGACCGATGTTTGGGTCGTGCCGGCAGCAGGCGGAGAGCCTCGGCAAATCACTGATGATGCCGCAGAAGATTTTCAACCGGCTTGGTCGCCTGACGGCAATTGGCTTTCCTTCTTTTCGCGTCGAGGGCGCCACACCAATCTTTGGGCGGTTGCAGCAACGGGTGGGATCGCCAAACAGTTGACCGATGACTTGGTCATTTATAAAGCTTTGCCGGATTGGTCGCCCGATGGAAAAATGATTGCTTATACTTCTTTTCCCTTGTCCCATCTTTTTTCTGTGCCGTCAGCAGGCGGTCAACCGTTGCAGCTTACAGATGGAAAACGCTTTGAACAAAATCCCGTCTTCTCGCCTGACGACAAACAAATAATATTTTCTTCAGATTGGTTCAGCGCCGAAGAGAAACTCACCGTCATGGCCTTGCATGGCAAAAAAGCGCGGCCGCTCATCAATGATCCCGAAGAGCTGAATGCTCCGGCGCTTCAGCGCGTTCCGGTATGGTCACGCGATGGGCGAACCATCGCCTTTGTGCAAGGCACCGGCGGCTATCTCGATTCCAACAATCTTTGGATTGTGCCGGCTTCGGGAGGAGCGCCGCAGCAGCTTACTGATATGGGCTACGTGAGCAATCCTGTTTGGTGTGACGAAGATCGCAGCATCGTTTTTGCATCAAAAGGGCACATTTGGAAGATTGCCGTTGATGGTGGCGCGCCCATACAGATAACTCAAACGCCGGGCAATTACACGCCTACGGATTACTCGCCGGCGCGCAAGCAGATTATCTTTCATCAACCTGACGATGGTGTCAACCAGCTTTTTTTGCTCTCGGCAGATGGTGGTAGTTCGCAGCTCTTCAAAACCGCATTGGCCTCGGCGCAAAATGCGCGTTGGTCACCGGACGGCTCGCAACTCGCTTTCGGGTCCGATGCTGATGGCAATTATGATTTGTACGTCATGCCGGCACAAGGCGGCGCTGCCAGGCGGCTCACCAATAGCAAAGAGCAGGAATCTGCGCCAAGCTGGTCTCGCGACGGCAAGAACATCGTTTATAGCATGGCCATAGGCCACATGAGAATTTGTACCGTAAAAATCCATTCATTGTAATGCGCAGAATGTCCTCTTTTGATTTCGTGTAAAAATGAAAGCCAAACAATTTACATATATGATTATCTCCCTGTTGCACATTGCTGCGTCTGCAAAGAATAACAACAAGCACGACTGGCCGCGTTTTCTTGGGCCGCATGGCAACGGCAGCTCCGATGAAACCGGTTTGTTGCGAAGCTGGCCGGAAAAAGGGCCGCAAAAAATCTGGCGCGTTCCCATCGGCATCGGCTATTCCGGCATCGCCATTTCCAATGGCCGGATTTATACGATGGATGGCCGGAATGACTCGGAATATCTCGTGTGTCTCGATGCCGAAAATGGGCAGGAAATTTGGCGCAATGAAGTGGCCCCGCTTTTTAAGGAGCAGCTCAGCGGCGTGGGCGACGGCCCTCGCTCCACACCAACCGTTGATGGAGAGGTCGTCTATGCGCTCAGCGGCAACGGCCATCTCCTCGCTGCGACCACGCGAGCCGGCGCGACGATTTGGAAGATCGACGTCAAACAAAAATTTGAATTCGATCCGCCAGAGTTGTGGTATGGCTTCAGCTCCTCGCCTTTCATCGACCGGAACATGCTGCTGCTCAACGTCGGCGGCAAAGGTGATCGCTCGATTGCGGCACTCGATAAAAAAAACGGAGAGACGATTTGGACGGCGCATCAGGACATCGCCGCCTACTCCACGCCAGTTGCGATTGAATTTGGCGGCAAGCCGCAGCGGGTTTTTGTCACCGGATTTAACGTCGTTTCTCTTTCGCAGGAAGGCAAAATGCTGTGGCGTTATTCTTGGGACGGCGGCAACATTCTCAAAATTGCCAATCCGGTTTTTGTGCCGCCGGACAAAATTTTTGCCTCCGCTTCGTATAGCGTCGGCGCGGTGCTGTTGCAGATGCAGCGGCAAAGCGATTCGCTCACCGTTCGCGAGGTGTGGAAAAGCGACGTGATGTCGAATCATTTTCAAACTTCCATTCTATTGGGCAAGTATCTCTACGGTTTTGATGACGGCACCTTCAAATGCATCGAGGCGGAAACCGGCAAAGAAATGTGGGCCAAGCGGCGGCTCGGCAAAGGCTCGCTGATCTACGCCGATGGCATGTTGATCGTGCTCAGCGAGCGCGGCCAGCTCGTTTTGGCGGAAGCGAACCCGCAGCAAAACGTCGAGCTTGCCAGCGCGCCAGTGCTCACCGGCCGCACGTGGACGCCGCCCTCGCTAGCTAATGGCAGACTTTATTTGCGCCATCAATCGGAGATGGTGTGTTTGAAATTGAAGTGACCGGATCCTGTCATTCCCGAGGGTACGCCCGCAGGGAATCCTTTTTCAATCCAGCGTTCTTTACTGCTGTAATTCGTTCTGCCAGGAACTTATCATGTCATCGTGGAACGATCTTGTTTACATCAAGCACAGTGCCTGGCCCAAACAAGATTCTTACTGAATGACATGTTATTTGGAAGCACTGTACCAAATTTGATCTGCTTACGGATCATTTTTCTGCCATTCATCTTTCTGTCATTTGAAAAATTTTGCCTCCAAAACGGGATCAAAATATGATCGTGAGATTTTTTATTGTCTTGATCGCTTTCATACTCTTCGCAGCTCCGGCGAAGGCACAAGAATTATCCATTGACGGCATCATTCAGAAATATGCGCAAGCCCTCGGCGGACGCGAACCATGGCAACAAATGCACGCGGTGAAGCTCTCCGGCGTTCTCACCACCGGCGGCGTGGATTATCCGCTGACCATCCTCAATGCCAAGCCGAATCTGTGCCGCCTCGAAATTTTGAATGAAGGCAAAAAGGTAACGATGGCGTATGACGGCCAAGCCGGTTGGGAGAGCAATGAAGCCCAGTCGCCGGAGAAAAAAGCGATTCGCGATACCCGCTCGAAAAATTTCGTCGAAATGCTCGCGATCTTTGTGGACGCGCTCATCGATTACAAAGCGAAAGATTATCAGATCAAATCGCTCGGCCAGGAAAAAGTGGATAGCGACATGGCCTACAAGCTGGAAGTCACGCTGGCGCCGGGCCGCACCGAGTTTTGGTATATCGATACAAAATCTTTTTTGCCGAGCAAGCGTTCTGCCGTTATCACCTTTCGAGAGGCGCAAGTCGTGCAAGCGATTTATTATTTTGATTACAAGCCGGTCGCGGGCTGCATGATTCCCCATTATCTGGAGCGGACGGAATTGCATTATTTGCGAGGATATGAAATCAGGCAAGCTGAGATCAATCCTGAGATCAGCAAGGCGGATTTCGCACCAATTCCGTAAATGCGCTTCATCAATAGAACAGAAAAGTGTATCCGCCGAACTTCGCCGAAATCACCGA
>JBOHQZ010000277.1:0-7956 GCA_050732275.1 bacterium | reverse complement strand
GAACGATAATTCGTTAAACACAATATAACAAAAAGGATTCGGTTTGACAAGCTCAATCTGCATAAAATTTTCAAAGAACTAAAAAAACTCAGTAAAAACGCTTAAGGAAACGGCATTGAGTCCTGCCCCCTTGTGGGGCACTGTTGCATAGACAACCGCCCACTCCGTCCCGCTTCCCTTTGAAAGCTATGGAGACGGAGCGGGGCAAGGGGCGGCGACTACGACGTATCTGAAAACAGCTATAAATCTCCCGATGCGGAGGTCTTAAACCACAGAGCGAATTTTTAATCAGACACGGCAAGGAGAAAACATGCGTACAAAATGCACGTTCAAAATCGTCCTGTTGTTGGCGGCGCTGGCGCAGTTGGCCGCGGCGCAAGAAGTGGTTCGTCATCCCGATGCCGCGCAGCCGTTGCAGCAGCGGTGGTCATGGGCAGTGGAGCAGAGCAGCCAAGCGCGCTTCAAAAAGGGATATTGGATCGGCTACAGCATCGAACGCTTGATGGGAGAAAATTCCACCATCGGCAGCATGCATATCAAGAATGGCCGGAGTTTTCGCGGCGCGGGGAAAAGCTTGTTGGAGCTTATTCATGGCATTGCAACGCCGTTGGAACTGCCCTCGCGCTACGAGGAAAAGTCTGAGCGAATGGTGATGAAGGAAGTCGGAATATTTCTTGGCTTCACCTCCGGCGGCGATGAGCTGCGCAAGATTCAAGAGAGCACGTTCGAGTTGTGCGTCGATTTCAAAGGCCTGCCGTTGCTCTGGCTGGGAGAAGCGGAAGAAGAACAAAGCCTCGCTTTGCTCGAGCAGCAGTATCGCCGCACTGCTGCGAGTGAAACCAAGAAAGATTTGATTAGCGCGGTTGGCTTGCACGGCGAGTCGGCGCCACGCCGGACTTTTCTCGCCGGTGTCCTGGCCGGCAATGAAGACTCCGAAATTCGCAAACAGGCGGCTTTCTGGCTGGGTCAGGTTGATGATCCGGAAGCGTTGCGCATTCTGCGACAAACCGCTAAAACTGATCGCTCGACCGAAGTGCGCAAGCAAGCCGTGTTTGCGATGAGTCAAATGCACTTGCCCGAAGCCGAAGATGCTTTGTTCGAATTGGCGCGGGCGCAAACCGATCGTGAAGTTTGCAAAGACGCGATTTTCTGGCTGGCACAAAAAGGCTCGGAGCGGGCTGCGACGTTTTTGAAAGATATTATCTACAAAGGCATTGACGATTCCGAGATTCAAAAGCACGCGGTTTTTTCGCTGACGCAATTGCCGGATAAGCAGGGCACCGTTGTTTTGCTCGACATTGCGGAAAATCATCGCAGCTCGGCCGTGCGCAAGGAAGCGCTCTTTTGGCTGGGCCAGAGCAAAGACACTCGCGCTCTGCGCATCTTGAAACAAACCGCGCAGCGGGATGGCTCGTTCGAGTTGCGCAAGCAAGCCGTGTTTGCTTTGAGCCAAATGCACTTAAGCGAAGCCGAGGATGTTCTAATTGAATTAGCACAAAATCAAGCCGACCGTGAAATCTGCAAAGAGGCGCTTTTCTGGCTGGCGCAAACCGCGGCGGAACGGGCGGTGCCATTATTGAAAGACACGGTTTATAAAGATGCGGATACCGCGATTCAAAAGCAGGCGGTTTTCGCGCTGACGCAGCTTTCGGATAGCCAGGGCATTCCGGTTTTGATCGACATTGCCAAAAATCATCGCAACCCCGCCGTGCGCAAAGAAGCGATTTTCTGGCTCGGCCAAAGCGGCGATGCACGCGCCACTGAGGCGCTGTTGAAGATCGTGCGCGGGCAAAATGATAAAGAAGAGTAATCAGTGATCAGTAACCAGTTCACTGAACACTGATTACTGATCACTGAAAGCTGGAGCAACGTCATGTTCAAAAACTACCTCAGAATCGCCATACGAAACCTTCTCAAGCACAAAGCTTATTCTTGCATCAACCTTTTCGGGCTGGCCCTCGGTTTGGCTTGTTGCATCCTGCTCGCCAATTTGATTCTGAGCGAGCTTTCATATGACAAATTTCACGCAAAGGCGGCTCGCATTCACCGAGTTATTCTTGCGCTCAAAGGTAAGACAGGATACACTACGCCCGCGCCGTTAGCTCCGGCGCTCGAAAATCAAATCCCCGAGATCGAAAAGGCGGTGAGATTTTGGAGCAACCAGGCGGTGGTTCGATATGATGAAAAAATGTTTGTCGAGCCGGTTCTTTTTGCTGATCCGGCCTTTCTCGAGATGTTCAGCTTTCCGCTCGCGCAAGGCCATGCCGCGCAAGCGCTAATGGATCCCAATAGCGTGGTTTTGAGCACTGACGTGGCCGAAAAATATTTTGGCAATGAGAATCCCATTGGCAAAGTGCTCACATTTGATTTGGGCAACGAGACGCAAGCTCTGGCGGTGACCGGCGTTCTTTTGCCCATGCCGGAAAACTCGAGCCTGAAATTCGATTTTCTACTTCCGTTTGAAAAAACCGAGCTTGTGCTCGGCCAGGGTTTCTTGCAGAATTGGGGAAGCTTTGATCCGAATGCGTTTGTTTTGCTCGCCGATGAAAATCAGACAGCCACAACGGAAGCGAAGTTCACGGCATTTGTTGGAAAAAATCTGGGAGGGTTATTGGAAGCCGAGAAGCTCAGCCTGAATGATTTTCAAATCAAGCTGCAATCGTTTACGGCTTATCATCTTGGCGCGATTGGCGGCGGCAACGGCTTGTCCGCTCGCGGCAACCCCACGAGCTTGCTCATTCTCTCCGGCATCGCGCTGGCCATCTTGCTCATCGCCTGCTTCAATTTCGCGATTCTTTCTCTGGGGCGCTCCTCCGCGCGCTTCAAAGAATTCGGCATGCGCAAAGTGCTCGGCGCCGAGCGCCAACAGCTTTTTAAGCAATTTATTTTTGAAACACTGGTGCTGAGCCTGCTCGCGTTGATTTTAGGAATGGGCGCGGCGGAAGCATGCGCTCCGAAGTTCGGCAATCTTGCTGATAGAACGCTGGCTTTCGGATACGAGCAATGGCTCTTTTGGGCGGTGTTGACGGGTTTGATGTTTTTTACCGGCCTCGTTGCCGGCGGCTATCCGGCATGGCGATTCTCAAAATTGCAGGCGACGGAAGTTTTTAAGAACAAGCTGAAATTCGGCGGCAAAAATCTTTTTACCAAATCACTCGTCGTCACCCAATTCGTGCTCTCCGTTTCGCTCATCACCATCACCCTTTTGATGGCCCAACAGTTTCGCTTTGTTTCGCACAAAGATCTCGGATTCGACAAGGAACAGATCGTCGTCATTCCCACCCGTGCCGGCTTTCAGAAGATCGAGCAAGGCGATAGAATCTTCAACTTCATGAAAAACGAGCTGGCCGGCCATCCCAATATCGTTGCGGTCACGGCCATGTCGCTCTCATTTGCCCGGGGATTATCCAGCACCGGCGTTGAGAAAGATGGAAAAACCGTCGAGGTATTTCATTACCGGCTGGATTACGATGTTATCGCCACGCTCGGCATGCAGCTTACCGCCGGCAGAAATTTTTCGCGCGAGATTTCCACCGACGCCGCGCAAGCCGTGATCGTCAATGAAAGCTTTGTCAAAGAATTTGAGCTGGATTCGCCGGTGGGGCAGACGTTTACAAAATTTCAAAGCCGCGCCATTCCTGCAAATCCCACCATCATCGGCGTCGTGAAAGATTTTCATTTTCAGTCCCTGCGCAGCGCCATTCAGCCGGCGGTTCTTTACATGCGTCCGGCCGCGCCGCTGTCACACCTTCTCGTTAAAATCGCGCCGCATGAGGTTTCGGCTTCTTTGTCGCTCATTGAGCAAAAATGGAAGGCCGCCAATCCCAGTCAGCCGTTTGACTTTTCTTTCTTGGATGAGGACATCGACCGGCAATATCGCGCCGAAAAACGCCTGGAAGCCATCGTCACCTTTGCTGCCGTGTTTGCGATTTTCATTTCATGCCTCGGGCTGTTCGGCCTGGTTTCATTTGCTGCTGAGCAGCGCACTAAAGAAATCGGCATCCGCAAAGTGCTCGGCGCCTCGGTGGAGCAAATGGTGGTGTTATTGTCGCGCGACATCACGAGACTGGTGCTCATCGCCGTCATCGCCGCGACGCCGATTTCTTATTTCTTTATAAAGCGCTGGCTGCAAAATTTCGTCTACAAGATCGACATCGGCGTTGGCATTTTTGTCTTGGCCGGCGCGCTGGCTTTGATGATCTCGTGGCTGACGGTAAGCTATCAGTCGGTTAAAGCAGCATTGGCGAATCCGGTGGAGTCGCTTCGCTATGAGTGAGCGGAGGGCAAAGGGTTTAGAGCGGAGGGAAGGAAAAAGATTTCTATTTTGAATTTGCGTAGTGCGCGCTGCACTTTACTTGGCTTTTCGTTTGGGGAGATGATTGTTGTTGGTCGGGGCAAAGGAGCGCGGCTTGAATTTTTTGTCATTGATGAGGCGCAGATTCTCGCCGCTTTGAGTGATGACGAATAGTCCCTGTTTATAGGCAAAGCGGTCGGCATCTTCGTCGATGCTCATGCCGGCGACGCCGCCGTAGAGCACGGGCCGCTGCAGATTCGGGAAGAATTTTAAAAAACGCGGCATTTTCTTTTCTAAAAACTCTTTAATGTCGGCTTGCCGCAAGCGCAATTTGACTTCGATTAAAACCGCATGTTCCGGCCCAACGCCGATGACATCGGTTTCCATGGTCTCGCCATTGAGAGGCCCCGTCAAATTACGATAAAGATGGTTCAATGGAATACCGCGCTTGTCAAAAAGCCGTTTGACCGCCGCCAAAACCCCCGGCTCGGAGAATCTGCCGAGCGACTCGGTGACGCCGCCAAGCTGTTTGGCGATTTTGTCGATCTCGCGCTGGGTTTCGCGCTGCAGCCGCTCCATCTCTTTCTTGTGCTTGTCGAATTCTCGCTGAGATTCTTTCTGAGATTCTCTCTGAGATTCTCTCATGGCTTCTTTCCAGCGCTCGTCGGTTTCTTTGAAGCCTTTGTAAATTAGTTCCTCAAGTTTTTCTAAAGCTGTCATGATTTTTCACCTTTTAGAATTTGAATTATACTCGATTATGAATGACTTAATTTACGACAAGCAATTGAAAAAGTCAAGCCGTAACAATTCAAGGAAAGAGGCTAAAATAGCCTTCTTTGTTAATTGACTTCGGACCTCAGACAAAAGACTTCGGACTTTACCATGTTCAAAAACCATCTCAAAATCGCCTGGCGCAGCCTCTTCAAAAACAAAGCCTCGACGTTCATCAACCTCGTCGGCTTGTCGGCAGCGATTGGGTGCAGCATCGTCGTGTTTCTCTTCATCGACAATCAGTACAACCGCGACGCTTTTCATAAAAATGCGAAAACGACCTA
Source organism: bacterium (assembly GCA_050732275.1). Taxonomy (GTDB): domain Bacteria; phylum Zhuqueibacterota; class Zhuqueibacteria; order Zhuqueibacterales; family Zhuqueibacteraceae; genus Zhuqueibacter. The sequence goes on along the minus strand of JBOHQZ010000277.1, from coordinate 2,607 downwards.
TTTTGTGGAAAGCCTCGTCGAGCGCAACGGCCAGCGGCAATTGTGGGGATTCACGCCGATTCCGCTTGGCCCGGCGCTGGCCAGCGATTTCCCGCAAATCAAACGCGCAGTGCGCATCGGCTACGGCAGCACCGTCATGCGCTATGAAGACAAAGTGTTCGATGAGAATATCCTTTTTGCGGAAAACGGTTTTCTTGACATGCTGACGTTCCCACTAAAATATGGCGATCCGGCGGCGCTCGCCGAGAAGAAGAACATCATTCTCAGCGATGAATTGGCGCGCAAATATTTTGGCGAGACCAATCCGGTCGGCAAGCCCGTCACCCTGCGTTTTCGCGACGACCGCGTCGAATCGTTCGTCGTCGCCGGCGTCGCCGAAAAGTTTCCGCAACAGGCCAGCTTTTGGTTCAATGCGCTGGTGTCTTACGAGATGTATCTCGATTTGATCGGCGTCGAGGCGGCGAATTGGAAGTATCGCACCGGCGGCACGTTCGTCCAATTCCATCAGCCGCACGATGTTGCAACCGTCGCCGCGAATCTGAAGTCTTATGTGCAACGCAACAACGACGCTGATCCGGATTGGCCGGTGTCCGCGTTCGTCTTCGACAATCTGCTCGATCTGCCGTCCAATTCGTGGAAAATTCGCGGCGACATTTCCAACGGCGCGAGCCCCACCGAGCGCACGACCTTGTTGGTGATCGGATTGTTCATGCTCATTTTGGCCTGCTTCAATTATGTGAATATGGCGATTGCTTCGGCGGGAGGAAGATTGAAGGAAATCGGCGTGCGCAAAGTGGTGGGCAGTAAAAAAGTGCAATTGGTCAATCAATTTCTCAGTGAGAATTTGGTGCTCTGCGCGCTGGCGCTCGTCGCCGGTGTGGCATTGGCGCAATCGTTTTTCGTGCCGGCCTTCAATAGTTTGTTTGAAGGGCAAAATTTAACACTCGATTTCGGCGCGAATCCGCGGCTGTGGATTTTCTTTGCCGGCTTGCTGCTGTTCACGGCGGTCTTCGCCGGCTTGTATCCGGCATTTTATATTTCCAAATTTCAACCCGTCGCCATTTTTCGCGGCAGGCAGAAGCTCGGCGGGCGCAGCCTGTTCAGCAAATCGCTGCTGACGTTTCAATTCATTCTTTCGGCGCTGCTCATCGCCGCGAGCGTGGTGTTTACGCAAAATGCCGCGTATCAGAAAAATCGCGATTGGGGCTACAATCAAGCGCAGGTCATCGCCATTCCTATTAATAATGAAAAGCAATTCAATTTATTGCGCGATGAATTGAGCAAGAATCCAGGGATTGCACAAATCGCCGGCTCGGCTCATCACGTCGGGCTGCGCAGCGGCCGCCGCGTCATCAAACATTTGGATCAATCATCAGAAATTGTTTTGTTCGACGTTGGGTTCAATTATCTCGAAACCATGGGATTTCGCTTGAAAAACGGGCGGGCTTTTGATGTGAGCTTGCGCACGGATTTGACCAGCGCCATCATCGTGAATGAGCGTATGGTCAAAGAGATGAAATGGCAAGACGCCATTGGACAACAAGTGACGCTCGATAGCACGGCGTATACGGTTGTCGGTATCGTGGAAGATTTCCATTATGCGGATTTCGAGCGCCGCATCGAACCCACGCTGTTTCGTTTGAGCCAGCCGGAAGATTTCCGCTATCTCGTCGTGCAGGCCACGGCCGGCAAAGTGCTGCAAACCTCGGAAGCCGTGCAGAGAGTTTGGAAAAATTTGATTCCGGAATTTCCCTATAACGGCATTTTTCAAGACGAGGTTTTTGCGCGCGCGATGAAGGAAAGCTCCGGCATTCAAAAACTGTTTGCGTTCATCGCGGTCGTTGCGCTGGCGATTTCGTGTATGGGCTTGTTCGGCCTGGTCGCGTTGAGCGTCGCCAAACGCCGAAAGGAATTTAGCATCCGCAAAGTGCTCGGCGCAAATCTCGCTCACATTGCGCATCTCGTCAATCGGGAGTTCGCCGTCATTCTGGCGTTGGCCGCCGTGATCGCCACACCGCTGGGTTGGTTCGTGCTCGACCTGCTTTTGGACAAAGTTTATTTCTATCGCGTCGCTCTCACCGCCGCGCCTTTTATCGTGGCGTTGCTTGCGGTTTTATTCACCGCTGCGCTGACGGTCTCCACCCAAATTTACAAAGTCGCAACGGCGAGTCCGGTCGAGGGATTGCGGAGTGAGTGAGCGGAGGGCGTGGAGCAGAGGGCATAGCGCAGGATTTGGTGGGAGGATGACAGACGGGCTTAGCGCTATGCTCTAAGCGCCATGCCCTCTGCGTTTTTCGTTGTTGGTCGGAGCAAAGGAGCGCGGCTTGAATTTTTTGTCGTTGATGAGGCGCAGATTCTCGCCGCTTTGAGTGATGACGAATAGTCCCTGTTTATAGGCAAAGCGGTCGGCATCTTCGTCGATGCTCATGCCGGCGACGCCGCCGTAGAGCACGGGCCGCTGCAGATTCGGGAAGAATTTAAAAAAACGCGGCATTTTCTTTTCTAAAAACTCTTTAATGTCGGCTTGCCGCAAGCGCAATTTGACTTCGATTAAAACCGCATGTTCCGGCCCAACGCCGATGACATCGGTTTCCATGGTCTCGCCAT
>JBOHQZ010000276.1:0-7979 GCA_050732275.1 bacterium | reverse complement strand
AAAGATCGAGCAGGAAAGCGGTGTAGCCGTAAACCGCATTCGCCGGTGAGCCGTCCGGCGCCTTTATCGAAGAGGGAATAGAGAAATAGGCGCGAAAGATGTACGGGCTGGCGTCGATGAGATGGATTGTGGGCATAGGTTTCCGTGTTTTGGTTCGAATCAAAGATAGTATAGTCGTTGGCTTCTTGCAAGCAAAAATTCATTATCCGGTGTAACCACACATGCCGGCGCGCGGTGAATTCACCACGGGCAAAAGCATGTCTTCACCGCATTCATGCTCTTTGGCGCAGTTGTCACATAGCGCTCCGGTGTTCTCATAAATACATTGGCTGCACAATTGCGTGGCTGTTTTCCCACATTCGTCACAGATGATTAAAGGCGGTTCGTTTCTCGCCATCAAAATGATGTCGCCGCGCTTGATGGCACTTTCTCTCTCGGCCACGACCTTCAAAGTCAGCTCCGTTGTCGTGCCAAAATCATACTCGTGGCTGAATTTCATTTTGGGAGACAGAACTTTTCCCAATGGCACTTTCATATTCTTATCGCCAAACTCGTCCATGACCGAGCTGGAGTAAGTTTGCCCGGCAATGGTAAAGGCGCTTAGATGCCCGCAGCATTCCAGCCATAGAATACGAAGAAATCCATCAAAGTCCTGAAGCGTGGCATTCGCCGCAGCTTCGAGATGTATCCAATATTCCGGCGCATATCGTCCTTCCACAAGAAGATGAAAAACGCGCTGCGGCGATGCCGAAGCCTTCCTGGAAGGTTTTCTTTTTTCGCAAGCCTCAAGATGCTTGCTCATGGTTTGTTTACTGAACGTGCCTTTGCAGAAAAGGCATTGTCCGTCTGTAGTTGATTTTGCCATTTTTTCTCCTTTCCAAAAATTATGACAACTGTTAAAAATTTCCCAATTTTTGAGGATGGAATACTTTTACAAAAGATCCTTTGGCGAATAAGGCACAAAGCGGTTGCTGATCATTCAAAAATCTCCATTTTGTCCCAAAAAGTAAGCCGAAATCCAGGTTGAGTTTGTATTTCCGAATCGGATAGATTTCCCAAACCGGATGCTCGACGCGATAGAAAAGCGTATTGCTTGTCGGCAATTAGCGCAATGCAGTAGCGGGGGACATACTCCCGCAAAAAGACGACACCGCGTTTCCCTTTGCAATTGACATAATAGCGCAGATTGACTTCAGGGAAATTAATATGAAAGGGAATTTTGCAACCTTTGACTCTGGTGTCGAGAAACGCGAAGGCGACGAGGCTGACGTGCGCCTTGCCGTCTAATAAATCAAGCTCTAGTCCTCTCGGAAGGTCAGGAAGGAGCAGTTTAGGGTTTACCCGGTAAGTGAGATTGATCAAATTCTGCCAGTATGCAGATAGAAAAGACTTCATCTTAAATGCAAGGAAGGTAGGGTAGCCATCACTACACTCAAACATCACCAAACTATGGTGACTATTGCTGATTTCTGAATATCTTCATCTTTTAATCCTTCGGGAGGGATGTTTTCTATGGAAGTGAGAATCGTCCGTTTTAGAGTGGCGGCTGAAGAAACTGGCAGACTCATTTTATTCTCCACACAAATGGTGTTCTATTCTCGGCGCTCTATCGTTCAATCTTCTCATGATAAAATTACACTTTTTCTTCGGATTGTCAAGGAATAAGTTGTAGAAGTTTGGATAAAAGTTGAATTTTTATTTCATTACTCTCTGTTTTCTCTAACATCTGATAATGCTACGAATTTGCTTGCATTGAACGGTTTACTATATCTTCGTTCGCTTCGGCGAGTTTATTCACCTGCTCGAATTGATGCCGGCGTTTGGCAACGTGCATCAAAATCGTAATCATGGCATAAATCGCCAAAGTTTGCAGGAGCACGAGTATTTGCCCCCACAAGGGCAAATACGGCAGGAAGGCGGCGGCGGCGGCGATGCTGAGCGCGACGAGATAAATGAAAACCACCGCGCCACGCTCGCTCATGCCTAGCTCGACCAAACGATGGGAAAAATGGCGGCGGTCGCCGATGAATATTGGCCGGCCTTCCTTGCGGCGAATGAACATCACCGACAGCGTGTCAAAAATCGGCAGGCTGAGAATCAACAACGGCGTGAGCACGGGCAACAGATTGACGCTGGTGGGCACGACGTAACTGCTGGTGATAGAGAGAGCGGCGAGCAGATAGCCCAAAAACAAGCTGCCGGTGTCGCCCATAAAAATTTTCGCAGGATAAAAATTGTGGAGCAGAAATCCCAGGATCGCGCCAGCCAGCAACGCAAAAATCATGGCCGAAAAAATCTGTGCCTGCGCCGCTGTAAGCACCAAAAAAATTGCCGCAGCAATGATCGCAATGCCGCCGGAAAGCCCGTCCATATTGTCGAGCAAATTAAAAGCGTTGGTGATGCCGACCACCCAGGCGATGGTGACGAGCGCGTTCAAGAACGGCGAAGGCATGAAACTGGTGCTGATGCCGAAGACGGGCAGCAGACCGGCGGCAAGAATCTGCGCGGTGAATTTAACTTTATAAGAGAAACCCGCACCGCGGCGGTCGTCAACGAAGCCGAGAATCAGCATCAACGTGGCGCCGGCAAGAATGGCAAACAGTTGCGGCAAGGCGCGCGGCAGCAAGTCTTCAAGCGCGACGAGAAAGGAAAAATGCGTTTTGAAAAAGGCGGTGTTTTTAAAAAGAAAAAAGCCGATCAGTTGGGCGGACAAGGCTAACATGAGTGCGGCATAAATGCCTGCCCCGCCGAGCAACGGCGTTGGCAGCGCATGCGCCTTGCGTCCCGACGGGTCGGGATGGTCGATCATGTTCAAAAGGAAAGCCAGACGCCGAACCCAGGGTACAAAAATAATCGAAACCAGAAGAGCGAACAAAAACAAATATGCGTAGACGAGATTAAACATGAGTAGCGCGCTCCGACTTTGCCAATTTGCTCAAAAGCTGCTCCAGTTGTTGGGCGGCTTTTTCACGAGAATAGTTTTCCACGACGAAACGGCGGCCGTTTCCGCCCAATTCGCGCCGCGCCGTTGGCGCATTTTTTAGCTCGAGAATCGCGGCGGCGATGCTCGCGCTGTGTTCCGGCTCGGCGTAAACTCCGGCGCGGGCTTGCGCCAAAACAGCCTGTGCTTCGCCGCTCACGCTCAAAACCACCGGACATTCGCAAGCCCACGCTTCAAACATCTTCGAGGGCAGCGCGCCTTGAAAGAGATCGAGCTTGCGCAACGGCACGAGCGCCACGTCCGCGGCGGAGAAATAACCCGCCATTTCTTTCTGCGGCCTCTCGCCGAGCAGCGTGAGATTTTTTAATTGTAACCGCTCTTTCAATTCCACCGTCTCAGCTTTTTTCGGCCCTTCGCCAATGAACAGGAAGTGAATGTCGTGATGATCGGCGAGCCGGTGAGCTGCCTCGACGAGTATTTCCATCCCTTGCGCGACGCCAAGAATGCCGGCATAGAGCACGACGAATTTCCCATCCAAACCAAGTTCGGTGCGTCTTCTTTTACCCAGCTCAGGTTGTGGTTGAAAAATTTGGACGTTGGCGCCATTCGGAATAAAGGCCAATTTATTTTCTGCAATTTCTCTTGCGATGAGCCGCCGCCGAATGCCGTCCGTCGCCACGACGATTTTTTTAGCGCGCCGATAACAAGCCTCTTCCAAACGCGTGGCCCATGCCACCGCGCGAGGATTTTGCAATTCACCCATCGCCACCGCCGACTCCGGCCACAGATCGCGCACTTCAAACACAAAAGGAATGCGCTTGAGATAGCTTAAAGCCAATCCCGCCGCGCCGACAAACAATGGCGGCGAGGTCGCGTAAATTGCATCATACTTGCCGCGCAACAAAAAAAGCCCGGCCAGAATCGCCATGAGCATATAACTCAGATAAAACGCCATGCGGCGGCGAAACGTTTTGGCCGGCGAGGCTTTTACCCAAACTCGAATAACCTCGATGCCGTCTAAATCGGCCCGTTCGTACATCTTGCCACGATACGCCGGCGGAATGATTCCACTCGGGTGATTGGGCACTTCGGCAATCATCGTCACCTGATGGCCGGCCCGCACCAGGCCGCGCGCCATTTCGTACGCACGCGTTTGCGTCGCGCCAACCTCGGGAGGAAAATATTGTGAAAGGTATAAAATGCGCATGCGTTTGTAGTAATCCCTTTAGGGATCAGAAGTTTGTAGATTCACTAGACGCTGAATGCCTAAAGGCATCACTACGAACAAAACAATCGCGCCCAGCGCTCTAAAATAAAAAACCGAAAAAAGAAATCGCTGGAAAGCAAGGGGCGTTTGCCATGCCCAAAAGCGTCAAAGTGGTTTTGCAAATCAGGCAATTTGATGAGCTCCGGCAAAAGCGCGGCCTGGTGAAATGTTTGCCGAATTTCATCTTTTAACGCGCGGCGAAGCCACTCTTCTTCCGGCGTGGCAAAACCGATTTTGTCTTTGCGCGCCAAAATTTTTTTCGGCACGACGTTTTGCGCGCTGCGGCGCAGGCAATATTTCGTCCAGCCGTCACGCAATTTCAAATTGAGCGGCAAGCCGGCCACATATTCAACCAGGCGATGATCGAGAAAAGGCACGCGTGACTCGCGGGAAAATGCCATGGAATTTTTGTCTTCGTAACGCAGCAACACGGGCACGCTAAAGCGGGTCATATCGGCTTTGATGCGCGTGCCGAGATCGCCGGCGGCAACAAGCCCGACATCGGAATCGGCATAAGCTTGGCGAAATGAATCCTGCAAAAGCTGTTTCGCCAAAGCCGCCGACCCAATTTTCGCACCGCGCCAATAGCGCAAACCTCTTTGCCATTGCAGCGTCATCAAGACTTCCCGCGAGCCAAAATGTTTGAGCATTTCATGCAGCCCCAGCCCGCGACGGCCGTTGCGGAGCAGATGCTGAATGTAAAAGACATAGAATTTGCGATAACCCAGCAGTTGCTCATCGGCGCCTTGCCCATCCAGCAAAACTGTGACGCGATTATCGCGGGCAGAGCGCATGACTTCCCATTGCGCATACATGCTGGTGCCGGCGAACGGCTCTTCTTGATGCCACAGCAATTGCGGCAAATCTTTTTTGAATCCCTCCGCCGTCGGGAAGACGCGATGGGAAAGCGCGCCGGTCGCTTGAATGACGTGATCGATGAAAGGCTGCTCATCAAGGTGGCTATCGTTGTAGCAGGCAGAGAACGTCTGCTGCCGAGGGCCAACTGACGTGGCTTTTTGCTCTCGGATGAGCCGGCTGATCACCGACACGACCGCAGAAGAATCCAAGCCGCCGCTGAGGCAGGAACCCACCGGCACATCGCTGATCAAGTGTGACCGCACAGACTCGGCAAAGAGATCGAAAAACGTCTGAGATTTTTCGGCAAGCGTTTTATCCGAAAGCGACGCGACTTCGCTGCTGACTGTAAAATCCCAGTAGCGTTTAGTTTGCTCTTGTCCCGCCGCATCGACGAGCATATAGTGGGCCGGCGGCAACTTGTGAATGCCATGAAAAAAAGTGTCGTTGGTGTGATCGAGGACGCCGAGCGTGAGAAAATCATAAACGAGTTGTTGATTGGGTGACGGGCGCTTTTCCACCACCGCGAGCAAAGCTTTGATTTCGGAGGCAAAAAGAAGCTGATGCGCGTTACGATAAAAATAGAGCGGCTTGATGCCGAAACGATCGCGCGCGAGAAAAAGCCGGTGCTGTTGCGCATCCCAGAGCGCGAAAGCGAACATGCCGTTGAAATGCCGCACGCAATCCGGCCCGTACTCTTGATAAGCGTGCAAAATAACTTCGGTGTCGCTTTGCGATTTGAATTGATGCCCTGACATTTTTAGTTCAGCGCGCAGCTCGAGATAGTTGTAAATCTCGCCGTTGTAAATGATCCACGTCGAGCCGTCCGGACCGGCCATCGGCTGGTTGCCGTCCGGAGAAAGATCGATGATCGCCAAACGCCGGTGCCCGAGCGCGATGTTGCCATTTACATAAAAGCCCTCATCATCCGGACCGCGATGGCGGATGGCGTCGGTCATCTTTTGTATTTGCGCCGAAGTAGCGGGCGCGTTTTGATGAAAGGAAAAAATACCGGCAATGCCGCACATGAGCTACTCTTGGAGAATTTATGATTGTAACCTCCCAGACCGGCGGTCTGGGTTACTTTTTCACGCCCAACATGCCGAAGCCGAAATCGCCGAGCCGAAATTCATAAATGGTCGTATCTTCAATTTCAGTAAAACCCTGCGTCTCAAACCAGGGTTTGACTTCATCCGGCGTGTGCTCGTGCTTGAATTGCGGCGTAAAGGTGTCCATCAAATTCGTTGCCTTCAGCGAGAGCGGAATGATTTTGCGCTGGCTCTTGTAGCCGAATAAAAGCAGCAATCGCAGAACGGCCAACATGATGGCAGCAACGACGTAACAAAACGCTAATCGTATAGAACGAGGAAATCGCCGCAACACGGAGCGGATAATAAGAATGACCGAAGCTTTGAGACGAAAATACAAGGACAAATCCTTGCGATAGAGCCAGACAAAAAATCTTCCGCCGCTTTTGACGAGCGGCGCGAGCGCATTGAAAGATGTTCTCGTGTCCGGCGTATGGTGCAGAACGCCGTCGCTATAAATGGCGTCAAAAGTTTCACGGCCAAATGGCGGCTGTTGGATATCGGCTTGAACGTAGTGAATGCGATTCATTCGATTTTTTGCAAAAATAGCGCGATGCCGGTGCGCTCTTTCCACGCTCGTGCTAAAATCCATCGCCACGATTTCAGGCCCGGAGGCGGCGAGCGCGGCGCTGAGCGTGCCGTTGCCGCAGCCGGCATCGAGCACGAGAGCCTGGCTGAGCGATCCCGGCTGCGTTTTTAAATAGCGATAGAAAAACGGCACCCGTTCGGCCACTTTGATTTCCCAGGTCTCGTCGCTGTATTCGTAATTCTCCCATTGCGCCGAGAAGGAAAAATCACTCGCGCTCCAACGATTGGTTCTTGAAAAAAATTCCGGCGCATCAATTTGCAGATAATTTTTGAACTCTTGCAAGAAACCGGGAATGACGCCGTGCTTTTCCGATAACAGCATGCGCGGCACGCCACGGTAGATGGCAAACCTTTCTCCACAGCCACATGATAATAAGCCGGCTTCCACGCCGTCTTGGCCGGCGTTATAGATTTTTAGATTTAAGCCGCCACCGCAGCCCGGACATCTTAAGATTTCCATTAAGCGTGTGTTCATAAATGATAACCTTATTGTCTCATTTTATCCAGTTTATTTTCGCAACAGACCTTTGTATATGTCGATCATCTGCTCGACGTTTTCCTCCCAATTATAAAGCTTGGTGACTCTGTCCCGTCCGGCGCGGCCCATTTTCATTCGCAGCTCCTTGTCCAATATCAGCTTTTCAATTGCTGCGGCAGCCTTTTCCGGATTTTTGGGAGGAACCACGAACCCGGTGACGCCGTCTGCAACGACTTCCGGAAGTCCGCCGACATTGGCGACGACGGCCGGCTTTTCACAAGCCGAGGCTTCGATGTTGACAACACCAAAGCTGTCACTATCCCACACCGATAAAGATACGAACACTGTCAGCATGTTATGGTATTGGGGAACCTCGTCAACATTGACCCGCCCGGTGAAAACAGTTTTGTTTTCTATGTTAAGGGCTTTAGCGAGATCCTTCAAAGCTTTTTCCAAAGGCCCGCTGCCGACGATTAAAAGTCTGAGAGGCCAATGCGGATATTTCGTTTCTAAAATTTTGAAAGCCTTGAGAAGAAATTCGATGCCATAGAGGTGGTCCAGCCATTTCACGGTGCCGATAACGATGGCGTTTTCGTCAAATAAACTTTTAACCGGCATCGGCTTGAAACGATTTAAATCTATTCCAAACGGCGTCACCGCGATGGCTTGGCGCGTATATTTGCCGGTCTCTTTTGCCATGACGTGGCTGGTGGAAAGAATTTTATCCGCTTTGCGCAGATTAAATTTGATCAGCTCCCGGTG
>JBOHQZ010000275.1:0-7991 GCA_050732275.1 bacterium | reverse complement strand
CTAGTACTACAACGAGAGTTTTTTAATTAGCTCTTTTGTAAAAAAGTTGAAACTTTTTTCGCCGAGGCTAGTAGGTTTCTTAAAGTTAATTATTTCAATACTTTAACTTTAGGAGCCTTTCGTGCGAATTCCCAAGCAACTTGATCCGGATTTAAAACCCGCGGCGCCCAAGCTGCAACTGACGCCAAAGCAAATTGAACAATTCGAGACACAACTCAACTCCTATCATGCGATTTACAGTCCTCTATTTTATCGAAAGGAACAACGCTATTGGTCATTAAAATGTTTGCAAGGACATTTTCTGAATCTGGCTCGCAAGACCACCGAACCCATCGCGTTGAATATTGAAAACGGCAATGTCCGACAAATGCAGCATTTCAAAGGCGCGGGCAAGTGGGCCGATGAGCCGATTATCCAAAGACATCAACGTCTCGTCGGTGAAGAACTAGGCTGCGAGGACGGCGCGATGCTCTTTGATGGCTCGGACTTTCCCAAAAATGGTGAATACTCCGTTGGCGTGGCACGTCAGCATTGTGGCATCCTTGGTAAAGTCGCCAACTGCCAAGCCGGTGTGTTTGCCGCTTATCGGAGCCAGAAAGGCTATGCCTTGATCGACCGACGACTTTATATGCCCAAGCAATGGTTTACGAAAAAGTTCGCGGCAAAACGAGAACGCTGCGATGTGCCGGAAGATTTGACGTTCGAGAAAAAGACCGAACTCGCTTGGGACATGCTTGAAGGCATTATTAATCGTCAAGCCATTCCTTTTCGCTGGGTTCTCTTTGATGACGATTATGGTAAAGCGCCGTGGTTGCTCGACAAAATTGCTGAGAACAACAAGCTGTATTTTGCAGATGTGCCTGCAAACACGCGGGTTTTCGTGCGTCGGGGTTTATTCAACCCCAAAGACAAAAGAGCCTCGGAACTTGAAACCAAGCCACGAACCGTGGCGGCGATTGCCAAAAAACTTGGCCGCAAGCGCTGGTTTGGAGCGACGGTCAAAGAAGGTTCGAAGGGGCCTATCGTTGCCGAGTTCGCTTGCTTTCGCGCCTTCAACGTTCGCAATCAATTGCCCGGTTCAGAAATCGAGGTGATCATTCGACGAACCTTAGACGAGCAACCAGAAGACAAATACTTTCTCAGCAATGCACCCGCGACAACCTCATCCCAGACCTTTGTTCGTCTCAGTGGGATGCGGTGGCCGATCGAAACGATCTTCAAGGAAGAAAAAGATCATCTCGGGATGGACCATTATGAATTGCGCAGTTGGATTGGCTGGCATCATCACATGACGCTGGCTATGCTCGCGCATTATTTTCTCGTCCGCCTGAAAAACACCTTGAAAGACGAGGCGCCGGCACTGACTCTACCACAAGCGCGGCTCTTGCTGAACGCGGTTCTGCCACAACGAAAACTGGATGCTGAAACCGCTTTAGAAATCGTTCAGTATTATCAAGAACGAAACCATGCGGCCGCAGTCTCGCATCGCAAAGCGACGCTTCGCCGCCACCGCGCGCGCCGCCGGCGGCCAAAGAAGTCATCTTAAATCTCTCGTTGTAGTACTAGGCAACAGTTCTTTGTCATTGGCTTTGATAAACATGCGCGATATGTAGATATCTACTTCACCAAAGTCACCCGAAAGTTCATATGGAATAGCTGGGATAAAAAGTAATCCATCTACATGCAATGGAGTAGAGTAGTTAAAAGGAATAATCACCAAAGGATAAAGATCATAGCGCATCTTTAAATAATCTGCTAAATCAGCTTCGGTGTCACTTTTTTCCCATGGCGGTGTACAGCTATTAATTTGGTTACCATTCAAATAGATTGGAATAGAAAGGAAATCCGCGTACTTTTTAACAGCCTGTTGTAATCGCTTTTCATCCAAAAGAACCAAACTTTTGTTCGTTAGGTGCAAAATCACTTGAGTTCCAATATTATCTTTTTCAACAGGCTCCACTGAATAGTGAATGTCACCGTCGCAAGTCCATTTGAAGCCAGAAGAGCTTGGCTGATATGAACGAGTAACAACCTCCACTTTTTCAGCGACTGAAAAAGCTGAAAGAACGCCTATCCCAAATTGCCCTATTAGTAAAAGTGCTTCCTGGGCTTTTTTTCTCGTAGTTCTTCTCTGTGAACTTTTGTGTAACCTGCCCCAATCGTAGATAGATAACTAATAAGTTCTTCCTCAGTCATACCCGTTCCATTATCCGTAAAGGTTAAGGTCTTTTGAGTCTTATCGTAGGATATATGAATGGAAGGGTTTGTGTAGTCTTTATCTATAGTTTTTCGAACGATGCAAGTATCATGAGCATTTTGAATCATCTCTCGCACAGCAACATCAGGTTCAGCGTAAATATTACTGCCAAGCAGTTTAAGCAAACCTGGTAGGTTTATCTTGATTTCGTGTGTTTTCTAGTCAGTTCTCCTTAATAAACGGCTGAATTAGTTTATTGGGGCACAATCATTCTGAAGAGACGCAGCTAACTTGGATTATACGACAGAACGTGCATTTTCGGTCGCAGTTAATTGTAGACAAAACAGAGCAATTCAACGATTTTTGGTGCAAGATTTTTGCTTCGCCATGATGATCAAGAGTTTTCGCATCTTTTCGCAAACTTGTGAAAACGACGCTTCCTGGACTTTAGCGGAAACCTTGCCGTCAAATCGTAGCATAAATTTCCTGGATGAAAACGGAAATCGGACCAGCTCGATCTTGTGGCGTTCGCCAGTTTCATTGTTTTTCACGGTAATTCTTATCATCGCATTGAGCCGCATGTTTGCTTTATCCACTCATCCACAACGCGTTTTGTGACCATGGGAAGTAAAACCCTCGATGTGCGTTTATGATAACAAAAATCATGAAGTTTGTCAAGGGAATTTTGCGAAATGTTGTAACTATTCAGGTCACATTTTTAAATCAAGTAAGCAGATCAAACGGATTGAGCTGATAATTGCAACAGAGAAGTTATTTTAAAATCCGCTTGATCCGCTCAATCCGCTTACCAAAAACCAAGGCCAACTTGACCCGGGCGTAGTCTCGGACTTATTAACAAGAGTCGAGCTTGACATTCTCCTCATTCCTGACCATCTTTTCATCAGTTTGAATTTTGTAAATCAGTTTTGGAAGAATGGCAAGAATTTTTTTTAGAGATCATTTGAATGAAGCATTGGCAAGGATTGACTGCTGCTACTGAAGGCACCGGCATTAGTGCGCCACTGAGCCAGCAAGTGAACATGTTGGGTGAGTTATTGGGCCACGCCGCTCGCGAAATTGTCGGCGAAGTCTCCTTTGGAAGAAATCTTGTGGCTGGTGCGCGCCTTCACGAGTTTTTTCCATCTGGTGAATAAAGCCGAGCAGCGCGAAATCGTTCGCATCAATCGCGAGCGCGAACGCAACAGCACGGCGGCACAGCCCCGCTCGGAGTCGATCGCTGAAGCGGTTCATTTTCTCAAACAGAACGGCTACAATCTCGATGAGGTGTTGGCTATCCTCGCCCGACTCGATATTCAGCCGACTTTGACCGCGCATCCCACGGAAGCGCGCCGCCGCGCCATCTTGAATAAGCAGCAAGACCTCGCCCATCTGCTGGCGCAGTGGCAGCGCAGCGACTTGACATCGGCTGAAATCGAAATGACGACGGAGGCCATCTATGAGAAAATATGTCTGCTCCTGGTGAGCGACGAGTTTAGAACGCAAAAGGTGTCGGTGGCCGATGAAGTGCAGCACGGTTTGCATTTTCTGACCACCACCATCTGGGAAACCGTGCCGCGAATTTACCATGATCTTCAGAACGCGCTGCGGGTTTACTATCAGAGCGAGAGCGAGCTTCCGGTTATTTTGCGTTACCGTTCATGGATTGGCGGCGATCGTGATGGCAATCCCTTTGTCACGCCGGAGGTCACACAAGCCACGTTGGCGCAGCAGCGCGTCAGCGTCATCAAACTTTATAAGAAGGAATTGCGCAGGCTGCGGGGGGACTTGAGTGTGTCTTCACGTTTGCTCAAAGTTCCGGAACCGTTGCTGGCCTCGCTGCAAAAAGATCAAAGCCTCATTGAGCTGCCTGAGCGTATTTTGCAGTTGTATGGCACCGAGCCGTTTCGGCTCAAGTTGAGCTACATGCTCGCCCGCTTGCAAGCCTTGCTCGAACGGCCGGCAGAAAGTGAGCAGAACGTGAACGCCGCCGGCGATTATGACGAGCAAAAACTTTTCGCGGACCTTACTCTCTTAAAAGAGAGCTTGCACCTCGCGCAGCTCGGCAGCCACCAGCGTTTGGACGATCTCCGCGCGCGACTGATGACGTTCGGGTTTCATCTTGCTGCATTGGATATTCGACAGCACAGCAATATTCACGAACAGGCCGTTGCCGAGCTTCTACAAATCGCCGATGAGACGGACAACTATATGCTGCTGACGGAAAGCGAAAAAATTGCCATACTTCATCATGAGCTGCAGACACGCCGGCCATTGGTGTCCTCCGGGCAGACGTTGTCACCGCTCACCGATGGCGTGCTGAGAACACTGCGTCTCGTGCGCCCGAGTCAGAACGTGATCCCCGTGCCATTGGCAGTTATATTATCAGCATGACGCATAAAGTCAGTGATCTCCTCGAGGTGTTGCTGCTGGCGAAGGAAGTCGATTTGTGGCGTTACGCCAATGGTCAGGTCCACAGCGCGCTTGAGCTTGTGCCGCTATTTGAGACGATCGAGGATCTGAGCCGTATTGCCGATTTAATGGCGGCTGCTTTCGCGGATCCCATCTACCGTCTGCATTTGCGCGCCCGCAACGATTCTCAAGAAATCATGCTGGGCTATTCGGACAGCAACAAGGATGGCGGCTACTGGATGGCCAATTGGTCACTCTAGCAAGCGCAGCAGGCAGCCGCGGAAGTGTGCCGGCGACATCAGATTGACTTTCGCTTGTTTCACGGACGTGGCGGCACGGTCGGGCGTGGCGGCGGCCGCGCGAATCAGGCAATTTTGGCGATGCCTACCGCCAGTCATAATGGCCGCATTCGTTTCACCGAACAAGGTGAAGTGATCACCTTTCGCTATTCTTCTTCAGCGTTGGCGCATCGCCATCTTGAACAAATCGTGCATGCCATATTGATCGCTCTGCCGGCCCATCAACGCGGACGCCGTCGCCGGCAAGTCTGGCGCCGGAGAACCACGCGTTGATAGCTGAGCTGGCGCAGCGCTCCATGCAAGCCTACCAGCGCTTCATTCGCGATCCACAGTTTTGGCCATGGTATATTGCGATCACACCCATCGAACACATCAGCCGCTTGCCGATCGCTTCACGTCCGATTTCGCGGCAAGCCGCGCACGAAGTTGACTTCGAAGGATTGCGCGCCATATTTATGAAAACCCATCGTTTGAGATAGGTCTGCAAAACTATCCCGACAGATAGTAAACACCCTGTTTGAAATCCCGTACAAGATTCCATCAAAAAGTAATTTTGTTTTCAATCATTTGTGGAATTGCGCCGCGTTGGCAAACCACAACAGCAGCAAGCGTGATGAATACAATTACATAAGGTGACAGCATGAAATTTCTAAAAACTCTTTTTCAATTGCCCTCGCCCGGCCGCGGCAGAAACGATCTGCAAAAATTATCCGCTTCGTCGGACTTGAACAAGGCCAAGCCGCAACCGCAGCGAACCGCTCAGGTAAATTCAAAATCCGTCGGGCTGACTCCAGAACAGTTGGCTGAAGCGTTGAGCTGGCTGAGCCGATATTGAAGATGTTCGCTAGCAGCTCCACAAAATTCACTTTTAAAAACCATCTTTTGCGATAGTAGAAACCGCGAGCGAAATATCGTACATTAAGTTACAATTAAAAATTTGCGGCAGGCTACGCCCGTAGGGTGTTATGAACCCAACTCATAGAAAGGAGACCAAATGAAACCAGTCTTGGTTTTCACGTATGGCGTCATCAGCTATGCGATCTTTTTCGCCACGTTCCTGTACGCGTGCGGCTTTATTGGCAATATCTTTGTTCCCAAGTCGATTGATTCCGGCGCTGAGGGGCCGTTGGGCCAGGCGCTGCTCATCAACGCGGTATTGCTTGGATTGTTTGCGATCCAACACAGCGTAATGGCGCGGCAGGGATTCAAAAAGTTGTTGACCAAAATCATTCCCCCGGCGGCGGAGCGCAGCACCTACGTTCTGCTTTCCAGCTTGTGCTTGATCCTGCTGTTCTCACAATGGCAGCCGATGGGCGGCGTGATCTGGGACGTGCAAAACCCCGCTGGCCGCGCCATTCTTTACTCGCTCTTTGCGTTCGGCTGGCTGCTGGTGTTGGTCGCGACGTTCCTGATCAACCACTTCGATCTCTTTGGCCTGCGGCAGGTGTGGCTTTACTTGAACGGCAAAGAATACACCAAGCTGAAATTCAAAACGCCGGTGCTGTACAAGTACATTCGCCATCCGCTCTATCTCGGCTGGCTGTTCGCCTTCTGGGCGACGCCGACGATGACCGCGGCGCATCTGGTGTTTGCCATCGCCACAACCGCCTACATCCTGTTCGCCATTCAATTGGAAGAACGGGATTTGATCGACGTCCACGGTGAAGCCTACAAAAACTATCGCCGTCAAGTGCCGATGCTCATTCCTAATCTGACAGGATCCCAAGTGAATCCGGCAATGGAGTAAAAGGAGTGATGGAGTGGTGGAGTTGTTTTTTCCAAAACTCCATTACTCCAACCATCCAACACTCCAGTAACCAACGACGCGAGGTGTAGCATGAGCGCATTGACATTTGTCGCCAAAACTTTTCGGCAAAACTTCTTGTTTCGATTTTACAAATACTACATCATCGACAGTATCGTTATCGTCAAGAACTCCGGATTTAAAGAGCTTGTCCGCAAACGAGGGGCGAAGTTTCTCTTCATCATTATCGGCTACTACGCGGTTCGCGATACGTTGCTTTATATCGTAATTCCGTACTGCGTGGCGAGAGGTTTGTTGTAGTTAGAACAAAAAATGATCCCAGAGAAAAAGGCCATGAAAACAATATCACCCACTTCCAAAAAGCGACTGGAAATGCAGGGCTTTGTCGGTATGAGCGATGCGGATTGGGCTGAGATCAGACCCTGGCTGCGAGTGTCGCCCGTCATCACGGTGACATGGATGACTGCCGGCCTGTTTCTGGGGTCTGCTAAAGTCATTTGGGCCTTGATCCCATTTTTGCTTTTGGGAACGCTTCTTCCCGGACATCCGTTCGATGTGTTTTACAACTTTGGCATTCGTTTCCTCTTGGGCAAACGCGCACTGCCACGGTATCACCTCGCCAGACGATCCTGCTGTATGGTGGCCTCGACGTGGGCGGGCATTGTCGGCTGGGCGTTCTATAGTGGCGCAACGGCTCTTGGTTATATACTTGGCCTTCTTTTTATAGGCGCCGCTCTTCTACCGGTGACCACTGATTTCTGCATCCCGGCTTACCTTTACGGGCTGATTTTTGGCAAGCCGGTATCGTGCAGCACGGTAGGGTCCAAATAACCTTTGCCAGAGAATATAAAGCAGGCTCTTTAAAGTATGAAGTCCAACTTGGGCAACGCGATTCCGCAAAATTTGCAACCGCGTCGCGCCCAAGCCTGTCCTGCCGCAGGCCAGGGTTGGACTTCGCCATTAATGGCATCTTGCTTTTGTTGATTGGAATTCTTATCTTTTCAATCAACACGAATCGCGGAGCCATGCTATGGATATTGCCATCGGACAAAAAGCCACGCGCACGCTGAGACTGACCGCAGCGCACGTTAAAACTTTTGCGGAGCTTACCGGGGACTACAACCCTCTGCATTTTGACGAAAGCTTCGTTGCCAACACCAAATTCAAACGCCTGGTTGTGCAAGGCGGCCTGACCACCGGCCTGTTGCATGCGCTGGTGGCAATGGATCTGCCGGGGCCTGGCACGGTGTTTCTCAGCCAAAACTGGAAATTCACCGCGCCGGTCTTTATCGGCGACACCATTACCGCCGAGGCGGAAGTG
>JBOHQZ010000274.1:0-8013 GCA_050732275.1 bacterium | reverse complement strand
TCACTGGCGGTGGAACCGGAACACTCGGGCCGAATGCGACGCGCGACATCACACTGCGATTTGCGCCAACGAGTGTTGGAAACAAGCTGGCGTATTTTGTCTTGAATAGCAGCGCTGCGAGCACGCAGGACACCGTGACACTGAGTGGAATGGGAATCATATCCGCGCTAGCGTTGTCGAGTCGCAGTGTGAGCTTCGGCAATGTTTGGGCGGGTTCGACAGCCGATCAAACCATCACGCTTACGAACGCCGGCTCGAGGGATTTGCGCATCATGAGCACCAGTCTTTTCGGCGCGAATACCGGTGATTTTCTCATCATCACTGGCGGCGCGATGACTTTGCCGCCGTCAATCTCGCGTGATATCAGCTTGCGCTTTGCCCCGCAAAGTGGAGGTATTAAAACTGCGGCGTTGATTATCGCAAGCGATGTAACGAGCCCGCCCGACACGGTGATATTGTTCGGCGACGGCAGCGCCGTTTCAGTAGAAGTGAGCGACAGCGGCCATCCGCCCGTGGGAACCACCGTGAATCTCGAGATGACGTTGCCGCCGGCTTTTCAGCCAACCTCGCAGTTGTTGTTTTACCGCGAAGCCGGAAAAACACGGTACGATTCAACGCAAATCTTGCAGAATACGACCGGTTTCCAAGCGGATGTACCGGCAGATATGGTGACGCTGCGTGGCGTCGAGTTTTACGTTCGCCTGGCGGATGGATCGACCGTCGTGACGTTTCCAACGGTCAACGCGCGCAACAGGCCCCAAGTCATTCGTGTGCGCGTCGGTGCGCATCCTTCGCTGCTGCCATTTGCACCGAATACATATCGAATGATTTCCGTGCCGGTGGATTTGGACTCCGTGGATTTTGCGCACGTTCTGGAAGAATTTGCCAACTACGATACGCTGCGGTGGCGATTGTTTCGTTGGGAAAATGGCGCGTATGCCGAGCACCGGAACATCAGCGCGGCTTTCACGCCAGGCACGGCTTTCTGGTTGGTCACGCGCGGCGGCGAGAGATTCGGCATCAATAACGGACTGTCAACCGATTCGGCGCAACCGTTTACGGTCACGTTGCAGCCAGGCTGGAATCAAATCGCCAATCCGTTTGCGTTTCCGGTCGCGTGGAATAGTGTGAGAACGTCCGGAGCAGTCGATACGCTGGCATTTTGGAACGGTATTGAGTATCAGTACAACGTGACAATCTTGGAGCCGTGGGAAGGTTATTTTCTTTTTAATTCCGAGAACACGCCGATCACACTGACCATACCGCCGATTGAAGCCAACCCCGGGACGAATAAAATTTCGGCGGCACGACAACTCGCCGGCAATGAGTATCTGCTCCAATTTTCGGCGCAATTGACCGGCACCAAACTCGTCGACACGCAAAATTTTGTCGGTTTGCTCAATCAGGCGCAAGCCGGCAGAGATGCGCTTGATTTTGCCGAAGCGCCGGCGATTGGCGATTATATTCAAATGTCCATCCTCGAAAAAGGCGAGCGTTTTGCGGGAAATTTCAAGCCGTTGCATGGTGAGGGACAGCAATGGGATGTTGAACTGCGCGCACAAATCCGCGCCAATGTCGCGAAGAAATTGCAGATCAGCGTGCAGGAAATGGGACGGCTGCCCGACGGCTGGCAACTGTACATTTTGGATAGGGATTACGGCGCGATTCTGCCGGTGAGCAGCAACGCGTTCCGTATCGAATTGAACGAGACGTTTCCCGTGCGGCATTTGAAAATCATTGCCGGCACGAAAGCCTACGCCGAGTCGAACAACGAAGGCATTTCGTTGGTGCCGTTGGATTATGTGCTCGAACAAAATTACCCCAACCCATTTGCACTCGGCGCGAAAAGCGCCGCGGAAAATTTGCAAACGACGATTCGTTATCAGCTCAGCCGGCGCACGCCGGTGGTGCTCGAAATTCGCAACCTGCTCGGCCAAAAAGTGCAGACCCTGGTCGATGATGTGCAAAGCACGGGACAACATGCAGCGGTTTGGAATGGCCTGGATGCAGTGGGCCGCCAGGCTGCCAGCGGTGTTTATTTCTACACGCTCAAAACCGATGAATTTACGGCGACGCGAAAACTTATTTTAACAAGATAGTCTGTAATTAATTCGCCAATCTGCAACAGCTATGCTTTCAGAAAAAACATTGTTTCAACAGATAAAAACTGCCCACGGATTTTGCTCTCGGTTTGTCAGTTGGAAGTCGCTTTCCGTTGGAGCAGTGATCTTAGTGGTTTTTGCGCTTGATCACGCCGAAGCGCAAGTTGCGTCGAATGCAAGCCGGCGCGACGATTATTTTCGCCTCATGCCGTTTTATCAACACTGGTCGCAGGGCAAGGGCGCGCAATTTACGCAATTCAGCGTTCCGGTTTTTGTTCAGCTCAGATTCGGACGAAGCTTGAATGTGGCCATGCGCGGCAGCCAGGCCACCACCAGCGGCGACAATTTGCAAAAGCTGCGCGGCATGACGGACACGCAGCTTGCATTCAATTATGGTCTCGCCAACTTTATCTTCAATCTCGGATTTAATTTTCCGAACGGTAAACGCAGCCTGACTTACAATGAATTTCTCACCACTTCGCTGCTGAGCTTGAATCATTACAATTTCCACGTACCGAGTTACGGCCAGGGTTTCAACGTGTCACCGGCAGTCACGTGGGCGGTGCCGGTGGGCGAAAACCTGTCTTGTGGTTTCGGCGCTTCATATCAGTATAAAGGAAAATTCAACCCATTGGCCTTTATCGACGATTACGACCCGGGCGACGAAGTGTTGCTCACCGGCGGGTTGGATTGGCGCGCCGGTGAAACCGCGAAACTTTCTTTTGACTTGATTTTTACTTTTTACGGCACCGACAAAATCAAAACGAGCAAAGTTTTTGCGGCGGGAAATCGTTTTGTCACCCATATCCAATTTCGCCAAAATTTTGCGCATGACGAACTGTTGTTGTTTGCGCGTTATCTCAGCCGCGGCAAGAACAGTCTTGCGGTCGGCGGCGCGCTTTTGCCGGAGAACGCTAAATCCGCGCCGGACCAAATCGAGATGATGGCGCATTATTCGCATCGTTTCAACCGGCGTGTTGCCGTTGGCTTTCTCGCCGAAGGCCGCTATTTTACCACGCCGGCAGCGGTTGATCCGTATTCTTCCGCCGGCATCGGCATCGCCGGGCTGGGCTTCTCGCCGGAATTTATGCTCTCGCCGATTTTTCGGGTTCCCGCCAGATTCAAATATTTATTTGGCCGCACCAAGAGCGGGCAAAACCTATCCGGTTTGGAAATCGGAATTGGCATGGCGGCAAGTTTTTAACTGGATGCTGGTTTTCACGGATTACGCATGAGCAAGTTTATGATGAAAAATCTGATCATTTTTTCCTCGCTGCTCGCAACACTGTTTGGCTGCGCCGGCACAAATCGGCCGCGCACGCAAGCTGACTATCAGCGGGAAATCGTCGAGCTGCGCGCTGAATTGAAAACCACTCCCCACGATGCGCATTTGTGGCGGGAGTTGGGCGTTGCCTATTTTGAAACGCGCCAATATCAAGCCGCCAGAAAAAGTTTTTTTCAGGCGTTCAAGTGTGACAAGCACGAGCCGAAAACACTTTTTTATCTGGGCCTGGCTTTTGAGTTTGATCAACGCCCGCAATTGGCGTTGGACATTTATGCCAGTTACGGCCGTCTTTCAAGATTCTCCACGCATCGCGGCTTGATGAAAGCGCGTTATTATTGGCTCACGCGCCGGATGCTGCAAACCGATATGCGGGCGTTACTGCAGCAGGAGCGGCAATGGACTGCGGACAGCGCTTCGACGAAGGCGGTGGCGATTTTTCCGCTGCTCTATCAGGGCAATAACCCGGAATATGCGGCGCTGAGCAAAGGCTTGGCGGAAATGCTCATCACGGATTTGAGCCAGGTCAAATCGTTGGAAGTGGTTGATCGCGTGCGCGTGCAAGCCTTGTTCGATGAAATGGCGCTGGCCCAAAGCGGCCTGGTGGATGAAACGACGGCGGCAAAATTCGGCAGTATGATTCGCGCCGGCAAAATTGTTCGCGGCGCTTATACTGTGCTGAATGAACGGCAGCTCCGCGTCGACATGGCCTTCTGGGATGTGCAAAAGCAGCAATTCCCCGCTCCGGCCTCCCGTGATGATCTTCTGCAAAATCTTTTTCAGCTCGAAAAAGCTCTCGTCTTTCAGGTGATTGAAAATATGGGCATCGAGCTGACGCCGGCCGAGCAGGAAAAAATTCAACGGTTGCCCACGCAAAATTTGCGCGCCTTTTTATACTATTGCACCGGATTGGCGCAGGAGGACGCCGGCGATTATGCGCAAGCGGCGAGATCTTATTTGCGCGCCGCGGAGCTTGATCCGGGATTTTCCTGGGCCGTCCAAAAAGCCGAGCTTATGGAAGATCTCAAACTGGTGAGCGGCGAGCCCGAGGACGTTCTGAATGAGACGCTCGCCCTGGAACAGCCGGCCGGCGAAGAGGAAATCGCGGAGAATAGCTTGACAACATATCGATTGGATATTTTGGAAAAAAACATCGATTCCAATTTCGAGCCGGGACAGGATAGCCGTGACGCCACGGATTCCGCTTTTGATCTGCCATTGTCGCGCCCGCCGCGCCCGCCGCAGTAAGCTTGGCGTTAAAAATGAGGAGCACTAAAAATTCCTTGCCGCAGCAGTCTTTTTTAAAAGTTTGCTTCGCCTGCGGCCGTACAGTGTGTGCGTCAACTGGGGTTGGGCAGTCTTCAACGAATTCATCCGCGTAGTTTTCTACCTTTAACGGGGCAGATTTTGACCCAAAAATGACGCAAAGCTTTCTTATCAGCAAAATTTGTCAGACGGCGCGATCAATTTTTTCGGAAAAACTTGGCTTCACCTGAACACCTGAATCTTGCGCGTTGCATATTAAATCATCGACAAAACTGATTATTTGAATCAACAATATTTTCGATATCACATCCCGAATTTAGCGTTACCCGTTCTTCATTCCAATACACCGTTTTACTCGTTTCATCGTAATGCAACAACACGCCCCGTCCCAAAAACTGAACCCGCTGGAACAAATAGGCTTTCAACAGATCACCCGCCTTGTCCTGCGCCACAATGCCGAATTGCGGCAAACCGAAGTTGATTGCGTCGATGTTCACCGGCGCCTCGCCGATGGGAATGTCGATCAACAAGGCCAGAGCATCCTGCCGCCCGCCGCGCAAGACTGATAAAAAACTTTGAGATTACTGGATTTTTTCTTATTTTTTTCAATTGCTCCCAATGGGCAAGAAAGGTCGCTTCTTATCCTATTTGTGTGGAATCTTCAGAGAATTGAAAGAATACATTATGAATATCTCGGTGTCAGCCACGGCTACACACCAGATTTTCTGGTGCGATTAACGAATGGCGTGACTTTGATTCTCGAGATCAAAGGCTACGAAGATGAACAAGACCGTGCCAAGCATCAAGCGGCAAAACGCTGGGTTGCGGCGGTCAGCAATTGGGGCCAATTGGGAAAATGGGCTTTTCATGTCTGCCTTGATGCGCAATTGCTGAGGCAAGAACTGGCATGGCTTTGCAAAAATCCATGAAGGACGAATCGAAAAATCAACGAGACAAAATGAACCAACCCATCAAAATTCTATTTCTCGCCGCGAATCCCGAGGACACCATGCAACTCAGATTGGATGAAGAGATCCGGGAAGTAAAGCAAACTCTCCTGAAAGCAGAATTCCGCGATAGGTTCGACATCGAGCAAGAATGGGCGGTATGCGTCTCTGATTTGCAAGGCCACTTGTTGCGCCACAAACCCGACATCGTGCATTTTAGCGGGCATGGCAGCAAGGCGAGCGAAATCATTTTAGAAGACAACATGGGCGGCAGCCATAAAGTCCCCGATCAGGCATTGAGCCAGTTGTTCGCCATACTCAAAGACAACATCCACTGTGTCGTACTCAATGCGTGTTATTCCAAGCGGCAGGCGCAGGCGATTGCAGAACACATTGATGGCGTCATTGGCATGTCCAAAGCCATCGGTGACGAAGCCGCCATCAACTTTGCGATCGCATTTTATCAAGCGCTGGGTTATGGCCAAAATCTTAAAACGGCATTTGAATTGGGTTGCAATCAAATTAATTTGCAAAATTTAAATGAGCAAGATTCACCAAAGCTGATTACAAAGAGAAAAGACCCTCAGGAGATGATTTTTGTACAACGCAATAAGACAGACGATCCCAGCATGGATCTGATCAAAGAAAAATCTGGTCCGCTCGTCGACAAGATTGAAGCTGAAAAAGTTGTGGTGGCAAACAAGATTGATACACTGAATATGTAGAATGGCTGACCCCTCGCAAAAACCACTCGTCGGCGAACTGAATGCGGAAAAGGCCGTCGTTGCCGAGCGCATTGAACATGTGGAAATCACCAGCCGCGATCAGTTGAGTGTGCAAACGGCTATCATTGCCGAACGCATAGAGCACATCAATATCACCAACCTCGTCCGAGGCATTGATGAACTCCAACTAGCAACGCGCTACGATAGCCGCGTACAAAATTTTCTCGAATACTACCTCGGCGCCAAAGATCACCCGGCGCCTTTCGGTGGACGAGCTTCCGATCTAACCGCCCTCGATGCTTGGCTAAATGATCCGGCGGCTCCGCCTTATGCGTCTTTGATTGCGCCGGCGGG
Organism: bacterium; assembly: GCA_050732275.1. Taxonomy (GTDB): domain Bacteria; phylum Zhuqueibacterota; class Zhuqueibacteria; order Zhuqueibacterales; family Zhuqueibacteraceae; genus Zhuqueibacter. Next base: position 1,337 of record JBOHQZ010000274.1, on the reverse strand, counting down.
TCGGGGCAAATCGGCTTTGCTGGCGCACTGGGTCACACGCTCGGCTTCGAGGCCTGCAACAGGTGGCGAAGCCGTACACGTCGTGTATTTTCCCATCAGCATCCGATTCAACACCAATCTCGAAACCGTGGTCTTCGCCTCGCTCGCGGCACGCATGGCGCATGTCTATGGCGAAAAAGTGACGCAGGCCGTGGATGCCCAGCAGTATCGCGGCGTGTTCAGCGATTATCTCCGGCGCTCCCCGCCCAATGGCGGCCGCGTGCTGGTGGTGATGGATGGACTCGACGAGGCCGCCGGCTGGGAAGCGGGCGCGGATTTGTTTCCAACAGTTCCGCCCGGCCATTTGCGCGTGATTGTCGCGGCCCGACCGCTGGCGTTGGACATCGATGAAACCGCTTGGCTAAATCGTTTGGGATGGGAAATGCCCAACCGCGCCCAACGTCTATCTTTGGCAGGGTTTGACCGCGAGGGTGTGCGTGACGTCCTCAGCCAGATGGGAAATCCGTTGGACGCACTGGCGACGAAAATCGATCTCATCAGCCGGCTGTATGAATTGAGCGCAGGCGACCCTCTGCTGGTGCGATTGTACGTTGAAGCCCTGCTCCCGCAAGGGGCTCAAGCCGCAACCTTAACGCCGGATGATTTGGCCAAACTGCAACCCGGCTTGGAGGCCTATTTTAAACGCTGGTTTGAAGAGCAGCAAAAACTCTGGGGCGCGGCCAAACCCCTGCAGGACAAAACCGTGCGCGGCCTCCTGAACCTGTGCGCTGCCGCGTTAGGCCCGCTCAAAAAGGATGAGGTGCTGGCGCTGGCGCCGGACATTTTTGAAGACAGCGGCCTGCTCGATGAAGCCGCGGCCGCGGTGAACCGTTTCATCATCGGTGACGGCCTTGCCAGCGGTTATGTCTTCAGCCATCCGCGTTTGGGCGAATATTTTGCGGCAAAGCTCACCGAACGCAAGCGGCAAGCTTGGCAAGCCCGGTTCCTGCAATATGGGCGCGACACTCTCATAGGCCTCGAAAACAAAACCCTTCTTCCCAAAAACGCTCCGGCTTATGTGGTGCAATATTATGCTGCCCATCTCACGCAAGCCAAGGCGCCGGCAATGGATTTTTACGCGTTGGTCTGCGAAGACTGGCTGCGGGCGTGGGAATGGCTGGATGGCACCCCGGCCGGCTTTCTCAATGATGCTGATCGTGCATGGCAGAAAGCTGAAGCCAAAGGCCCAGCCGCATTGGGCCAACAAATTCGCGCCGCATTCTGCTTTGCCAGCGTCATTTCTTTAAGTGCAAATATCCAAAAAGACCTGCTGGTGGCCTGCGTAAAAGCCGGAGTGA
>JBOHQZ010000273.1:0-8034 GCA_050732275.1 bacterium | reverse complement strand
GTTCAAATTCATATTGACGTCTAAAATAATCCAACCCATTTTTAACGAAGAAGCAAGTTTTAACACGTGTTGGATATTTTACCTTCCAAGCGACAAAGACATGATGTCGCTTATCCCAAAACCCGATTGTCGTCCCGTCTTTTTTATATCGGCCAATGTAACTGCGTTTGCTAATCGCGGTTTCGGCTTGTTTCAGCGTTACGCCGTGATCCAGTAATTTCTCATCAAAACAATCAGTAAGTTTTGAAAGTGCGAAATCTCTCCGCACCTGTTCGATCAACTCATCAACCTGCGTTTCCGTCCACGGCATCGGCTTCCCCTTCTCTTCGGCCTATTTTTTCTCGCCTCGGGATTTTCTTTTGTATTCCGCTCTCGATTCAGCTACTTTCAACAAGACACCAGTTTCAGCAGGAACAGCATATTTGACTCCCGCTTTCGGTTGATTACAAACAAGATTCTCTTCCATTAAAATATCGTCCAAATACCACCACCAATGCGTACGGTCGTAATGGCCTTCGCGAAAGCGCCGCAGTTCTCCTTTTTCTGCCCCGACTATCAACAATGCAGATTGGCGCATTTGCTTATCAAGAGCTGCCAAACTTTGCTTTTGCGCTGCCGTTAAAGACGATGGGTTTTTTTGCAATATGTTCTCTAATTCGCTGCGATGCCATAATAAAGCGTTAATATCGCCGCTATCATCAAGAATTGCCTGCTCAGATGAAGGCGGAATCGCGGTTGGCAAAAATTGCGTCAGCCACTCAAGTAAACGTGTGGCTCGCTGTTTTGCCGGCAGCTTTGGCGTCATCAAGTTTTCTGTCGTCAATTCTGGCATTTTACTTTGGGACCCAAATAAATTGAAATTCATATTGACGTTTCATTCTTTCCAGCGCAAAATCACGTCGGACATTATTAATAAGCTCATCAACCTGCGCTTCCGTCCACGGCATAGCCATCTCCTTACACACCCATACACACCAATTTATTGACAGTCAGGCCGACCGTGCTACGAGCTAAGCCCGAATCGCCGCCACCACCTTCTCCGCGGCGTCTTTCAAATTGCCGGCGACGATCAGCGGCAGGCCGGAGTCTTTGAGCAACTGCGCGGCTTCCTTGGCGTTGGTGCCTTCGAGGCGAACCACGAGCGGCACGCTGATGTGGACATTCTTCGCCGCCTGGATCACGCCGGTGGCAATGCGGTCGCAGCGCACGATGCCGCCGAACACGTTGATGAGCACCGCTTTGACGTTTTTATCCGAGAGCAAAATGCGAAAACCATTTTCGACCGTCTCCGGACTCGCGCCGCCGCCGACGTCGAGAAAATTAGCAGGCGAGCTGCCGGCGAGTTTGATGATGTCCATTGTCGCCATCGCCAAGCCCGCGCCGTTGACCATGCAACCGACCTCGCCATCGAGCTTGATGTAGTTGAGCCGGTATTTCGAGGCTTCGACCTCAAGCGGCTCTTCTTCGGAGAGATCGCGCAGCTCGGCATATTCCGGATGGCGATACAACGCGTTGTCGTCAAAATTTATTTTGGCATCGAGCGCCAACACCTGCCCATCGTTCGTCACCACCAGCGGGTTGATTTCGGCGAGCGAGCAATCCGATTCAACATAAGCCTTGTAAAGCGCGTGGAAAAATTTCACCGCGTTTTTGAACGCCTCGCCTTGCAGGCCGAGCCCAAAAGCGAGCTTGCGCGCTTGCGACAGCCGGAGGCCGGTGAGCGGATCGATGTATTCTTTCAAAATTTTCTCCGGTGCTTCCTCAGCGACTTTCTCGATTTCAACGCCGCCCTCGGTGCTCGCCATCACCACGAGCTGCGAGGCCGCGCGGTCGAGCACGATGCCGACGTACAGCTCGCGGGCGATGCTCAAGCCCTGCTCCACCAGCACTTTGTTGACGCGCTTGCCTTCCGGCCCGGTCTGGTGGGTGACGAGCTGCATGCCGATGATGGTTTTGGCAATCTCATAAGCCTCGTGCGGATTCCTGGCAATTTTAACGCCGCCACCCTTGCCGCGACCGCCAGCATGAATTTGCGCCTTAACGACGACGGTTCCGCCGCCCAATTGGTCTGCAATCACACCTACTTCTTCAGCAGTGCTGGCAACTTTGCCTAGCGGCACCGCCACGCCAAACTTTCGCAAAATTTCTTTGCCTTGATATTCGTGAATCTTCAAATGGTTTCCTCCTCAAGTGTAGTTCATGCCATTCTTACAAAATTTCCATCATCGGCATCTCTGGCGACATAGGGTTCGGAATGAGTTTTCTGCTTTTGGCATCGATTAATAAATCAAGAAGCTCAAGCACGACTTGTCCGACTAATGGGGTAGCGCCGATCGGTTCAGCAAGAACATCGAAATTGCCTCTGCGTCCGGCCAACTCCAACTTTGCGACGCCATAGATGGATTTGTCCTCGCTATGATTATTTGCATAACGCACCCTGACTTCACGATCTTTTTGCAAAGCCAATTGATCAACGACATCCTGCGGCAGCGCCAACATCGTGGCACCGGAATCAATGACCGCATCAATTTCAACGGATTTCGAGGGGTCAAAGATATTTGTGAGTTTAATCTTTTCGATGACTTTGCCCATTTTTTCAACCTCCTTTCTTCATCAAAAGTTTAGTGGCAAATCAGCATCATTCCACTTCCAACACCAACAGATTCAGCGGCATAAAGCGCAAGCCATTGCCAATCTCGAACTCTGCATAATCCGCGCCGACGCCGACAAGTTTGGCCGCGCCAAAATCGTGAGGCGCTTTTTTAATGACGAAGACCCAGTGCGGATACTCGGATTCCCGCGGCGCCAACAAATCACCCTTTTTGCTGACGTAGCCGCGCAGAAATTCAGCGTAACTTTTCATTCTAAATGCCCGACCAGAACACGTTCTTCCGCATCAGCAGGAACTTGCCCACTGGCAATAGCTTCAACCCGCCGTAAAATATCGGCGCGATAGTAACGATTGCCACATTTATCACAGACACCAATAGTGATATCTTTCATGATAACGAAACTGTCACGATGCTTGAAAGCCTCCTGATTAACGCGTTTGGGGCAGACTGTGCCATCGCAGTATTCACAAGGATAATTATACATCCATTTCTCCATTGTAGTTGACGGCATAAACATTAATAATCAGATAACATTCGCGAATTCGTTCTAGAATTAGAGAAGTCATAAATTACCCCACAAGCTTCACTCAATCACCGTCCCGGTTTTCCCTGCCATCGCCTCAGCCAGCAGCTCAATCGAGGTAATTATCACACGCTTGCCGCCGTTTTCGATGAAGTTAATAGCGCCGCGAACCTTCGGCCCCATGCTGCCGGCTGGAAATTGGCCTTCGCCAAAAAATTGTTTTGCTTCGTCTATTGTCATGCGATCCAGCCAGCGCTGCGCTGGTTTGGCAAAATCGATGGCCACTTTTTCGACGCCGGTCAGAATCACCAGCTCGTCCGCGCCGATGTCGCGCGCTAAAATTGCCGTCGAAAGGTCTTTGTCGATCACCGCGTTGATACCTTCGAGCCGCTGCTCGCGGTCGAGGTAAACCGGAATGCCGCCGCCACCGGCCGCGATGACGATGCGATCATTTGCCACCAATTCTTTAATGACATTCTTTTCGACAATTTCGAGCGGCTCCGGCGAAGGCACAACGCGACGCCAGCCGCGCCCGCGATCCTCTTTCAAAACCCAGCCGTGCTGGTGCTGCAGTTCTTCGACTTTTTCCGGCGGATAAAACGGCCCGACAAACTTCGTCGGGTTTTTGATCGACGGGTCATCCGGATGCACCACCACTTGCGTGATCAGCGTGACGACTTCTTTCTGAATGCCGTGCTGGTGCAGCATGTTCAGCAAAGATTGCTGGATCATATAACCCATGCCGCCTTGCAAATCGGCGACGATGACGCCCAACGGCAGCGGCGGCGCCAAATGGCGCGTGGCTTCGACGCGAATCAAGGCGTTGCCCACCTGCGGACCGTTGCCGTGCGAAAGCACCACCCGATGTCCCTGCTCCACCAGCGCGACGACCCCGACCAAGCTCCGCCGCGTATTGACGAATTGCTGATAAATATTGCCTTCTTCAAATTCGCGGGTGATGGCGTTGCCGCCGAACGCAATGACCACGGTTTTGCGGTTCATGAGGCTTGCGTGTAACGTGAAACGTGTAACACACTTTAAACCGAGTTTTCGGTCAAATTCACAAGCGGTCAATTCATAGATCGTTACACATTGAACGAAATTCTATGCAAAGCGCTTTAAAAAATCCGCCAACGTCGGTTGTCCGATTTCCTGCAGTTCGTAAGTGACGCGTGTTGCCGGCTTGTTGAGCTTCACAAGGCGGCGCAAATCAATCGGCGTCGCGATAACCACCGCGTCACAGTCTGTAGCGTTGATCGTCGCTTCCAAATCACGCGTTTGTTTTTCACCGTAACCCATGGCCGGCAGCAACGTGCCAATGCCGGGGTACATTTTGAAGGTATCCACCAAACTCCCTTTCAGGAACGGGCGCGGATCGACGATGGCTTGCGCACCGAATCTTTGTGCTGCCACGACACCGGCGCCAATCGTCATCTCGCCATGCGTGAGCGTCGGACCGTCTTCGATGCACAGCACGCGCTTGCCGCGAATAACGCCGGGATCTTCGACGAAAATCGGTGAGGCCGCATCGACGATATCCGCCCGCGGATTGTTGACGCGAATCGCCTCGCGCACGCTCTCGATGGCCTCCGGCCGTGCATTCGCTTCTTTGTTGATCACGACGACATCTGCCATACGCAAATTCGTCTCGCCGGGATGATAATGGGTCTCGTGGCCGGGGCGCAGGGGGTCGGTCACGACAATGTGCAAATCCGGCTTGAAAAACGGCGTATCGTTGTTGCCGCCATCCCAAACAACGATTTCAGCCTCGGCTTGTGCGCGCTCAAGGATGGCGGCGTAATCGATTCCGGCATAAACCACCGTGCCCATGCGCAAGTGCGGCTCATACTCCTCGCGCTCTTCGATGGTGCAATGCTGCGCCTCCAAATCTTCGAAGTTGCCAAAACGCTGCACGGCTTGTTTGGCGAGATCGCCGTAAGGCATGGGATGGCGAACCACCACCAATTTTTTGCCCAGACTTTTCAAAACCTGCGACACGCGGCGGGTGGTTTGGCTCTTGCCGCTGCCGGTGCGCACCGCGCAAATGGCCACCACCGGCTTGGTGCTTTTAAGCATGGTTTCGGCGGTGCCGATGAGCCTGAACGAAGCGCCCGCGGCCAATACGGCGCTCGCTTTGTGCATCACGTATTCGTGCGCAACATCGCTGTAGGCAAAAACGACTTCATTTATTTTTTCTTTATGGATCAATTGAACCAATTCCCGCTCGTGGTGAATCGGAATGCCGTTGGGATAACGCGCGCCGGCGAGTTGCGGCGGATAGCGCCGGCCCTCGATGTCGGGAATTTGCGTTGCCGTAAAACAGGCGACGTCGTATTTTTCATTATTACGATAAACCGTATTAAAATTATGGAAATCGCGCCCGGCGGCGCCCATGATGAGAACGCGTGTTTGGCTCATAATCATCCTCGCCAATGATGGACGTGCAAAGCTCGCAGGGGATTGATATTGTTATTATTTGCAAACACAACGGCTATAAGAATATAACAGAAATTCGCTTAATTTGCAAGTCTTCTTCTTTAATTTTGACATACAAAAGCTCAACTCCGATTTCCCTCGGTTTTCATTTTTTTGTTAAATATCAAATCGGGTTTTGGTTTTATTGCTTGCATTTAAGGCAGAATTTTCGTATAATTAAATTCGCTTCTTATCAACATGTCATGCGTCTTAAAAAGTCAAACGCCATATTGTTTGGAATAACGTTTGCGCTAAAAAAGAAAAACTCTTAGAACGGAGCAAAAAATGGCCAAAGTATGTGATATTTGCGGCAAGCATGCAAGTGTGGGCAACGCGATCAGCCACGCGCACAATACGACACTGCGCCGGTGGCTGCCAAATCTGCGCCATGTGCGCGCGCTGGTTGATGGACAGGTGAAGCGCATCACCGTCTGTGCCAAATGCTTGAAAGCCGGCAAAGTGTTAAAAGCACCGCATAAAGCGCGAGTCAAGCCGCCAGTTGAGCCGACTGCCATAGCTGCCCCGGCTATGGAAATGCCCGCCATGCCCACGACCTCCGCAATGGCTTATGAGCCGGCTGCCGAAATGACTTCTGCCGTTTGAAAACTGAGCATCATTAAAAATAAAAAGCACCCGCTGTCGGGTGCTTTTTTGTTTTAGTCTCTTTAAAACGATGTTCTTGTTTTACGGCAAAGACTTTTCTCGCTTGGCTTCGTCCGTTGGATTGCGGCGATCGACCTTCAGAACGTCATCGAAAAGCTCAAGCGATTCAGGCTTCCCACTTCGCCAAATGAAGAGAGGCTGTAATCCAATACATAGTCGTGAATCGCAAAGCCCAGCCCGAACGAAACACCGGCAAAACGGTCGCGATCCGTCCCCACCTTTTGGTCGCTGCCCACGGTGTCGTAACCGAGGCGCACATACAAGCTCTTGGAGAGCGTAAACTCGCCGCCGGCGCGAAATCTCAGATCTTCGTCTTGATATTTGAGCAACGTCAGGCTGTACATCAACGGCAGATGCGCCAATCGCTTTGACACGCCAAGCTGAAAATTCAATGGCAAAGCTTCTTTGGTGCGCATAAAGGGCGAGCGTTCTTTGCCGAGATTGAACACGCCGGCAGCGAACGTCAGATTGTCCATGATGGTGGACTGATAAATCACGCCCAAATCCACCGCGACGCCGTCAGCGCTGTATTGCGCCAATTCCATGCGCAGCAGCTTGAGGTTGACACCCAACAACCAGCGCTCGGCGTGCAACCGGGAATAAGTCAAATAAGCAGCAACAGTGTTGGCGCCAAATGTCTTGCCGGTCTCGGCGCCGACCGCATCGGTTTCAGTGAAATTGCCGTAGTCGGTAAAATTGACCGCGATGCCGTAACTGCCGCGTGTGTGCGGATGCACGTACGCGCCGAAAAAGCTTTGAATGTCGAGAACGTGGTTGAGGTAACCGAACGCGCCTGAACGCATCGGCAAATTGGCAATGCCGGCAGGATTGTAGTAGATCGCATGAACATCTTTTGAAACGGCCAGAAAACTCGCGCCCATGGCAGCTTGGCGAGCGCCAACCGGAACGCGCAAGAAAGCAAACCCAATCGGATCAGCGGCAAAGACGGACGGCGCAAACAGAAGCAAGAAAAGGGAGGTTTTCTTCATGAAGGACCAAATCAAAATGGGAGTGTTGGGTCGATGGAGTTTTGGATTGCTGGAACCTCTACAATCCATTGCTCCAGTAATCCAATAATCCATCGCTCCAATAACTCAATTTATCAATTCAGTTCAAGTATCAAATCCATCCTCCCTCCATTCGAGCCACCTGCCGGAATCGAACCGGCGACCTGCTCATTACGAGTGAGCCGCTCTACCAACTGAGCCAAGGTGGCGATGCAAAAAAGAAAAAACGTCAACTTTCTATTTGCTTTTTTCTTTTTGCTTTTTAACTCTCGTGGCCAAGCGCGGAATCGAACCGCGGACACACGGATTTTCAGTCCGTTGCTCTACCGACTGAGCTACCTGGCCGAAATTTGCTGACAAGAACAAACTTTAAAATAAGATACTTATGCTAAAAAGTCAAGCTCTAAAATGCTAAATTTTGGAAAACACTAAATTTGTCGGACAAAGTCAAGTTATTTCATTCAATCTCTGAAATTGAGCGAACGCCATTAGCATCCAAAAGTTTCTGAATAAGCTTGGGCGCTGTCGCAGGATGGCTGCCAATTATAAAGCAGGTTCGCGCTGCACGTTCGAACTCATCATCCGGCGTTTGTCCCGAATTTTGCAGCGTCAACAAAGGCTCGCCGCGACGAACGCGATCCCCGATCTTTTTGTGAATGAACATGCCGGCGGTATAATCGACTTTATCTTCAACGGTTTTGCGGCCGGCGCCGAGCAACATGCAAAGCCGTCCGATTTCTCTCGCATTGATGGC
>JBOHQZ010000272.1:0-8041 GCA_050732275.1 bacterium | reverse complement strand
CCCTTACTTTTCAACCCAGCATCAGCTCTTTTATTCCAACGCGCGGGCCGGTTGGCACGCAAGTTACCATCATCGGAAACAATTTCGCCGAGGTGGGGGTAATCAATTTTAACGGCGTTATCGCAACGACTTTCAGGGTTGATTCCAATACGCAAATTCGCGCCGACGTTCCCGACGGGGCGACCTCAGGAAGGATCGACATCAGTGGGCCAAACGGAACCGGAGTGAGCAGGAATGATTTCCTTGTGGCGCCCCTGGTGTCGCCGACCATCGTTTCTTTTACTCCGGCGAGCGGACCGGTTGGCACGCAAGTCACCATCACCGGCAGCTATCTCGCTGACGTTACACAAGTCACTTTCAATGGCGTTGCCGTATCGACTTTCACCCTTATTTCCGAAACACAAATTCGTGCCAACGTTCCCCCCGGAGCGACCACGGGAATGATCGAAGTCAGCGGGCCAAGTGGGACCGGGACGAGCACGAATGCTTTCATCGTGGTGGCATTGGTACCCCCGACCATCACTTCTTTCAGTCCGGCGAGCGGACCGGTCGGCACGCAAGTCATTATCACCGGCGACAATCTCACTGGAGTTACACAAGTCACTTTCAATAGCGTTGCTGTAACGAATTTCGCCGTGGTTTCTAGTACACAAATTCGCGCCAATGTTCCTGCTGGCGCGACCACCGGAAAGGTCAACGTCACGGCACAAGGCGGAACAGCCATCAGCACGAGTGATTTCACCGTCATTTTCCCGCCCAGCATTAGCTCTTTTACCCCGACCAGTGGGCCGGCGGGCACTCAGGTCACCATCACCGGCAACAATTTCGCTAACGCGACGCTGGTTAATTTCAACGGCATTGCCGCGACCTTCACCGTTAGTTCCAATACACAAATTCGCGCCAATGTCCCAGCCGGCGCGACCACGGGAAGGGTTCGCGTCACTGTGCCTGGGGGAACGATCACGAGCACGAATGATTTTACAGTCACTTTCCCACCCAGTATCAGCTCTTTTACTCCCATCAGCGGGCCAGTTGGCACACAAGTCACTCTCGCCGGCAATAATTTTACTGGTGCGACGCAGGTGGCGTTCAATGGCGTTCCCACGACGGCCTTCACCGTGGTTTCTAATACGCAAATTCGCGCCAATGTCCCTGCCGGCGCGACTACAGGAAGAGTCTACGTCACGGCACCAGGCGGAACGACTATAAGTACGAGTGACTTCACTGTCATTTTCCCGCCCAGCATCGGCTCTTTTACTCCAACCAGCGGGCCGGTGGGCACCCAGGTCACCATCACCGGCAACAATTTCGCCAACGCGACGCTGGTTAATTTCAACGGCGTTGTCGCGATCTTTACCGTTAATTCCAATACACAAATTCTCGCCAACATCCCAACCGGCGCGACCACGGGAAGGATCAACGTTACGACACCAAATGGAACGATCGCGACCACCAGTGATTTCATCGTCACGGTCCCACCCAGCATTAGCTCTTTTACTCCGCCCAGCGGGATGGTGGGCACCCAAGTGACCATCATAGGCAGCAATTTCATCGGCGCGACGCAAGTGACATTCAATGGCGTTGCTGCGACGACCTTTACCGTGGTTTCTAATACGCAAATTCGCGCGACCGTCTCGGCTGGCGCGACCACGGGAAGGATCAACGTTACGACACCAAATGGAACGACCACGACCGCAAGTGATTTCATCGTCACGATCCCACCCAGCATTAGCTCTTTTACCCCGGCCAGCGGGCCAGTGGGTACCCAAGTTACCATCACCGGCAGCAATTTCACCGGGGCGACACAAGTGACATTCAATGGCGTTGTCGCGACGACCTTTACTACGATTTCCGATACGCAAATTCGCGCTAACGTCCCAACTGGCGCGACCACGGGAAAGATCATTGTTATCACGCCAAGTGGTACGGCCGTGACCATCGGTGATTTCACTGTCACGATTCCACCCAATATCAGCTCTTTTACTCCAACCTCGGGGCCGGTGGGCACGCCAATCACCATCACCGGCAGCAATTTCACAGGTGCGACGCAAGTGGCATTCAATGGCGTTGTCGTAACGACCTTCACCGTGAATTCCAACACACAAATTCGCGCCAATGTCCCAACCGGCGCGGCCACGGGAAAGATCAGCGTCACAACGCCAAGTGGAACGACTACGACCACTACTGATTTCACTGTCACGGTCCCACCCAGCATTAGCTCTTTTGCCCCGGCCAGCGGGCCGGTGGGCACGCCAGTCACCATCACCGGCAGCAATTTCACAGGTGCGACGCAAGTGGCATTCAATGGCGTTGCCGTAACGACCTTCACCGTGAATTCCAACACACAAATTCGCGCCAATGTCCCAACCGGCGCGGCCACGGGAAAGATCAGCGTCACAACGCCAAGTGGAACGACTACGACCACTACTGATTTCACCGTCACGGTCCCACCCAGCATTAGCTCTTTTGCCCCGGCCAGCGGGCCGGTGGGCACGCCAATCACCATCACCGGTAGTGATTTCACGGGCACAACACAAGTGATATTCAATGGCGTTGCCGCGACGACATTCACGGTGGATTCCGATACGCAAATTCGCACCAACGTCCCAACCGGCACGACAACGGGAAAGATCAGCATCACAACGCCAAGTGGAACGACTACGACCACTACTGATTTCACCGTCACGGTCCCACCCAGCATTAGCTCTTTTGCCCCGGCCAGCGGGCCGGTCGGCGCGCTAATCACGATCACCGGCAGCAATTTCACTGGTGCAACGCAAGTGGCATTCAATGGCGTTGCCGCGACGACATTCACGGTGGATTCCGATACGCAAATTCGCGCCAACGTTCCAACCGGTGCGACTACTGGAAAGATCAGCATCACAACGTCAAGTGGAACAACTACGACCACCACTGATTTCACCGTCACGGTCCCACCCAGCATTAGCTCTTTTGCCCCGGTCAGCGGGCCGGTGGGCACGTCAATCACCATCACCGGCAGTAATTTCACGGGCGCGACGCAAGTGGCATTCAATGGCGTTGCCGCGACGGCATTCACGGTGGATTCCGATACGCAAATTCGCGCTAATGTCCCAATCGGCGCGACAACGGGAAAGATCAACATTACCACACCAAGCGGAACAGCCATGACAACGAGTGACTTCACCGTCACAGCCGCAACGGCGGTAAATCGCATACCCAACAAAACGGTTCCCGCGGAAGTTGTTCTTGAACAAAACTATCCCAATCCCTTCAATCCCTCAACCACGATTTCCTATTCAATCCCCAAAGGGATGCAGGTTACTGTCAAAATCTATAACATTGCGGCTCAGGAAGTGGCGGTTTTGGTGGATGGCTACTATGACAGCGATAACTATAGCGTTGTGTTCGATGCTTCGAGCTTGCCAAGTGGGATTTATTTCACAGCACTAAAAGCTGGAGTGGAAACGCGTCTCCGCCGGATTTTATTTATAAAATAACGCCAGACGATCCTGATAGAAACTCCAGTGCGAGCAAAGCCGGGGGTTGTTGGAAGAGTCATAGCTCAGTCATGAGCTAACCGCCCGGGCGCTGCAGCTTGCAAGAACGCCTAAAAAGCGCCCGGGCGGTAGCCTACTCCACCAATCTGCGGCATAACTTGGAATAGCATTTTTAATTTGACAAACCCCGGCTTTCTTTGTATTTTATAACGTGAGTTAACGGAAAACCATGAGTTGAAATTAAAAAATATTGACTGAATGCTGCCGGCCGGCAATCCGCCTCAACCCCTCTCACCCAACGCTACGCGCCGCGAAAATTTGCGTAGCGTGCTGCGGCGTTTTCTCCAATCGCGCGGGCCGGTGACCGTCGCTGAAATACTGCAGCGCTATCCATTGCCTCGCCAGGAAGTCGAAGAACTGCTCAATGAGCTGGCCAAAGCCGGGGCGGTCTATCGCGGCCATCTCACGCAAGATGCCAATGTTGAGCAATGGTGCGACCGCCGCAATTTCGAGCAGCTCTATCGCCGCGCGATTCAGGAACGCCGCCGGGCTTTTGCGCCCAAGCCGGCAGAAAATTTTCTGCGCTTTTTGTGGCGCTGGCACGGCATCGGCCAATTGCAAAACCCAGCGCAACTGCTGCCGCTGCTTCAACGCCTGCGCGGCCTGTTTCTGCCGCTCAATTTTTTGGAACGTGAAATCCTCCGCGCTCGCATTCCGGCCACGCCATTATCCCAACAATTTACCGCTTGCTATTCGCAACTCGCTTCCCTTTGCCAACAAGGCGAATTGATTTGGCGATTATATCAAGAAGATGCCGGACATGCCAAATTAACGCAATTCTTTTTGCGCGGCGAGGGTCATCTCTTTTATTCACGCGAACAGTTGACTGAACAGGCAAATCAGCTTTCTGTGCCCGCAAAAACAGTGCGGGAGTTTCTCAAAGAGCATGGCGCTAGTTTTTTTCGCGATGTCGTCGCCGGCAGCGGTTTATCCAAATCGCATTTGGCCGGCGGCCTAGCCGAGTTGGCATGGCGCGGATTAGTTACTAACGACAGCCTGCTCATGTTGCAAGAGTTGGCCGAGCACGGTGCGCTTCGTTCGGCCGAGGCCATGCCCTCCGAGGTTGAGCCACAAACTCAGCCTGAAACTGCCACAGGTGGCTTGCAGGAATTTCTCGACGCAAACTTACCCGCGTGGCGCAAGCGCAGCCAATCGCGAGGGCGCCAATATTTGCGGCGGCGCGAAGAGCTGCGGCACGAGCTAAAAAAATTGCCGCAGCTCAACGAAGGCCGCTGGTCGCTCGTCGAGTCTTTCTCAATTTACGGCAAGCCCCAATCCGCTCCTGCGAGCAACACCGCGAATGCCGAGGCGCGAAGCTTGGCGCAGCAGCAAGCTTATTTGCTGCTCGAACGCTATGGAATTTTGGTGAAGGAATGGTATCGCCGCGAAAACGGCTTGCTGCCGTGGTATGCCATTTTTCAGGCGCTCAAACAAATGGAATGGCGCGGCGAGGTGCGGCGAGGTTATTTTGTCGAGGGGTTATCGGGTGTGCAATTTGCGTTGCCGCAGGCAGTCGAAATGTTGGCCGCGAGCGAGACACAAGCCACTCCCACCGGCCCGGCCATGTTAAGCGTGCTCGATCCGGCAGTTCCGTTTGGCAGCGGCGTCAATTTGCCACTGGCAGATTTTGATGAAAAGCCTTTACCGCTCGTGCGACAAGCAGGCAATCATCTCTTGCTCGTGAACGCAAAACCGCTTGTGTATGCAGAAAATTACGGCAGCCGGCTCTGGTGCCTCGCCGGCGCGGCAGGCGAACAACTTGCCACGGCGCTGGGCTGCTTGCGACAGTTTTTGCTGCTGCCCGAACCTTTACGGCCGCGCAAACGTATAGAAGTAGAAAGCTGGAACGGAGCACCGGTTATGGCTTCCCCGGCGGTCGCATGGCTGCAACGGCATGGCTTTGAAAAAGAAGAAGACAAAATGGTGCTTTGGCCGTCGCGAGTGTAAAACAAAATTTCTCTTGACATTCAGCTTGTATTATGGCTAATTTGATAGCGGCTTTGCAACCATGAACGCGCTTCTGCCTGCAGGCGTAGCCGACCGAGATCCTTTGAGGAAGCCATGTTTGACGAAAAACTTTTGCCGTTCATCGCGAATATCAGCCCGACGGTCATGTGGATCGCCGTGACGGTGGGTCTGCTTTTGTTTGTCATTGGCTATTTCGCTGGCGGCAGCAAAACGCTGCGTCGCATTGGCATGTGTATACTCTTAGTTAACATTATCGGCGCTTTGGCTTTGCCGGCGCCGATGAAGCTTTACACTCTCGTCGAACGTGGGCTTAATCTCCAAACCGTGATCATTGGCACTAGCGAGCAAGATACCACGAAAAGTGCCGTTGACAAAAAAGCGACGCCAAGCAGTCGCGCCAAAACAGCGCCGACCAACGGCAACGACGGCCGTGAGGTGGTTTATGAAAATGCGCCAATATCGCTGCAATTATTCACTTTTACTCTTTACTTGCTCTGGACGGCATTTCTCGTGGGGATGGGAATCTTTTTGTATGAGACGTTTACCGTGACCGCCGAGGAAGCTGAAAAACATTAACGCAGGGGAATTTAAATGCGACGCAAACTCACCCGTGCCGCCACGCACGCCTTGCTGTGCACAACCTTCCAGATATTTTTGTCCTCATCTTTGCCGGCAAAATATAACGACCAAGCCGCCGGCCTTCCTGATTCATCCACACTGACCTTGGCTGTTTTGGACTTCAAAAACAACAGCGGGCAATTCGCGCTCGACGCTTTGGAAAAGAGCATTCCCGAAATGTTGAAAACCGAGCTTTCCCGGGCGGGTTCCCGTTTGCTCGTGGTGGAGCGTCAAAAATTAACAGCGCTTTTGCAGGAGCAGACTTTGGGCCAAACCGGGGCGTTGGACGATCGAACCGCGCAGCGCGTCGGGCAGTTGGTTGGCGCGCAATTTCTCGTGAGCGGTGAAATCAGCACGATGGGGTCAAAGCTGAGAATCGATTGCCACATTCTCAAAGTGGAAACCGGCCAGGTGCGCGGCGAAAAAGTCATCGGCCCCGGCCGCGAAGTGATCGATGACATGGTGCGATTGCTGGCTGCCAATCTCATTTTCAATCTCACCGGTAAAGGAGAATATCGCCAGGCGCATCGCTTGAAGCAACATCCGACCTCATGGTTCATATTGGCAACTGCGTTGGCCTCTGCGGCTACTGGCGCGGCGCATTGGGTGTCACATGAGGCCTACCAGCAATATCAAGCCGATACCAAGCTCGATCAGTTCGACAGCGACTACGATCGCGCCAACAATTTTCGCAAAGCCCGTAATGGCTTGGCGATTGCATCCGGCGCTTTGGCGCTTGCCAGCATCAGTTTTTGGATCAAAAATCGTTCGAAGAACAATCAGATACTTGCCATGACAGCGCCGCTCCAAATCCAACCCACACGCGAGATGATGTTCTTCGCGCAATCCGGAGAAATACACCTCCGGCTGAGCTGGCATTTTTGAGTGGATGTTCGTAGTAACACTTTCTCCGCCCCGCATCCTTAAATAACTTAACGAAGGGCGGAGCGGGGCAGGCGTCGGATGTTGAAATTAAAAAAATATTTCACTTAAATACGCTGCTTTGTGCCAATAGCAACGGTTCACGCCTAAACGCGAAACTACAAACGAGCGATGTCAATAAAATCACGTGAGTGGATTATAAGCTTCCTCCTTCTGCTTGTTGCTTGTGAAAATTTGGAGCGCAATAATCCCCTCGATCCTAAAAATCCAAGCAGTGAGCGGCGGCGTGTCGTTTTCGTCGAGGCCTTCACCAACGACGCCGCGCCTTTTAGCAACTTTGCTTTGCAGGCTTTGGACAGCCTCGCCGCGCTGTTTCCCCAACAACAAGTGGTGATCGTCGAGCATCATTTGCCGAGCACAAAGTTCATGGATACTGAGGCCTTGCCGGAAAGCGATATTCGTTACAGACTTCTCACGACGGCTGATCCCGCGGTTCCCGCCACAGTTCCCGACATCTTCTTTAACGGCACAAAGAGTCGTGTGCTCGGCGCTTCGACCACGGGCACTGCCATGTTTCGTTATCGCAATGCCATTTTAACCGAGATCGACAAAGTGGCTCATTTCACCATTGAAGCGCAGAAAACAATCTCGACCAACCGAATTGACATTGAGGTGACCATCGCTCGGCTCGGCAAAGACGATTTTTCACAATTTGCGGTAACGGCAATTATTGCGGAAGATTTGGGCGTAGCCGAACATCATCACGTGGTGCGAAAAATTTTGCTGCCGGAGAATTTCAGCGGTATCGCCGCCGGTGAAAGGAAATCCGTGGATTTTACCACGAGCTTGCCGGGCGCAGTGAATATCCGGCGAATACAAGTGGTTGTAATGATCGAGCAAACGACAGACATCGGCCGCGAAATTTTGCAGACAACGTTAGCCGAATAAGTTGGGCTGAGACTCCTTCCATGAAACGGTTTTTCAGTGTCATTTTTTCTCTAATTGCCGCCGGTTGTATGATAAGCTGCGAGGAA
>JBOHQZ010000271.1:0-8045 GCA_050732275.1 bacterium | reverse complement strand
TGTAATCGTTGCCCTCCAATCGCACGACGAGATTGGCGAGGGTGGATTCCGTCAATTCGCCCCGCTCATTCACCAGCAGCACCTCATCACAATCCGGCCGCGAAGCTTTGCGAGTTTCATAAACTTCGCGATGGGTGGTTTTGTGAAACAAGAAAACATCGCGGCTATTGATCGGCTCGCGAGCGATGGCCACTCGCAAAAGCTGCTTTTGCACAAGATTCGCAAGCGGCTTGTGCTCAACTTGCACCCAGCCATCGCGGTCGAGTAGTAAACGAATTTTGCATCGGCCGATTGGCAACGACTCGGTGACTTTCGCAAGCGTGGCACGAATTTCATCTTCGTCAAAACGAAAACCAAAATAATCGGCAGAATCAGCGAGACGCGACAGATGGCGGTCGAGAAGAAAATAGCCGGCGGCGCCGGCGTAAAGCATGGTTTCGAGCAAGGCAAAATCCGGCCGGCTTTGCGAGAGAAATTGGGCTTTCAGCAGACACTCTCGACACTCGGCTTCCGGCGCGGAATCATAAGTGATGCCGCTGCCGACGCCGAGCTCGGCCTTGCCACTGTGTGTGTCGATGAGCAGCGTGCGAATCGCGACGTTGAACACGGCTTCGGGGCCTGGCGAAACAAAGCCGATGCAGCCGGTATAAATTTGCCGTGGCGAATCTTCAAGCGCGTCGATAATTTTCATCGTGCGAATTTTCGGCGCGCCGGTGACCGAGCCGCTCGGGAACAGCGCTTGCAGAATTTCCACCAAGCCAGCCTGCGGCAACAAGTGCGAGGTGATTGTGGAAGTCATTTGCAGCACGGTTTCGTAGCGTTCGACCTCCAGGAGCTTCGGCACTTGCACCGAGCCAAATTCGGAAATCCTTCCCAAGTCGTTGCGTAGCAGATCGACGATCATCAAATTTTCCGCGCGCTCTTTGGCGGAAGTTTGGAGTTCCTCGGCGTAGCGCCGATCTTCAGCCATCGTGCGGCCGCGCGGCCGCGTGCCTTTCATCGGCCGCGTGATGAGACTTTGATTTTGCCAATGAAAAAACAGCTCGGGAGAGGCGGAGAGCAGGCGATAGCGGCCGAGGTTGATATACGCGCAATATCCGGCGCGTTGGCTGCGGCACAGGCGATGATACAAAGCCAATTCGTCGCCGCGAAAATGACTGCGCAAACGAAAAGTGAAATTGACTTGATAGGTGTCCCCCGTCGCTATGTGCTCGCGAATTTGCTCGACCGCTTGGCCATAGCTGGTTTCGTCAATACTGGACTCCCAATCCGACAACTCAAACTTGCCGTCGCAAAAGAATTCGCCGGCAATGATTTCACGGCGTTCCTTAAAAAGACCGAACCACAACAGAGGAAATTCTGTCGCGTTTTTCACGCGCAAATTTGACTCGAATGCCGGCGCGGCTTCGTAAGACAAAAAGCCGGCGGCGTGCAAACCAGTTTGGACCGCCGTTTCAATGCGGCGCAGCGCAGGGAGAATGTGCTCATGTGTTGTCGCGACGATCTCTTCGATGCAATCTGTGAAATAAAATGAGCGGCCGCCGGGAGAGCACTGATAACTCTCGAGCAAAACAAAAGGCGTGGTCATGCTGGGAATATACAATTTTTTTCAAAAAAAGGCGAATTGAGGCGGGTCTGTGGAATGCGACTCGTGGAAAAGATTAAAGCCCCAAGTTCGTTTCTTTCATCTCCTGCCGCACTTCTTCTAATTTTTCCAACCGGCCGAGATCGCGCCAATAATAGTCGTCCATGCGGAAAGCGAGAATTTTTTCGCCCTCGCCGGCAAGCCGCAGATAAGTTCGGATGATCGAAAAGCTTCCTTCCTCGCGCATCTTCGGAAAAATCTCCGGCGAGATGACGTGAATGCCGTTAAAAGCCAAGCGCTGCAAGCTGGCGGTCGGTGCTTTCGCTGATTCGATTCGATTCTCTTTAACTGACTCCCAACCACCTAATATGCCCTTCTCATCAAAAAGAAAATAGCGGCCGGTTATGCGATCCTGCACTGCCAAAGTCGCCAGGCTGGCATTCTCAACATGGAAGCGGTACATTTGGTTCAAGTCGATGTTGCTGAGCACGTCCACGTTGTGCATGAAAAAGGGTTGGCCGTCATTAAAAAAGTCGGCCACTTTCTTTAAGCCACCGCCGGTATCCAAAAGCTCGGCCTCGCGCGAGATTTCAATGTGAATGCCGAAATTGTTCCTGGCATGGAGAAAATCCACGATCATATCCGCCAGATGAAAAACATTGATGACGACTTCGTTGCAGCCGGCATTGATGAGCCGGCGCAGAACGATTTCCAGCATCGGCACGCCGTTGAGGTCAATTAGCGCTTTCGGGCAAGTGTCCGTCAAGGACCGCAGCCGGCTTCCCACCCCGGCGGCGAGGATCATGGCTTTCATTTAGCCGTCACCGCAATCAGTTGACCAAATCTTTCAACTCGTCCACGCTTTGAATCGTCAGCAGCAACGTTGTTATGCGTTTCAGGTTGTCGGTATTGTTGGTCGACTGGATTTTTTGCCGAATTTCTTCCGGAACAACACCGAAACGGGCAGCTATTTGTTCGAGAAGAATTTGTTGAATTCCCAAGGGGATTCCCTTTTCAATTCCTTTTTCAATTCCTCGCTTCTCCACTCTCTGGACGATTTGTTGAACAACGGGGGTATCTTCCATAACAAAACCTCCGAGTAATTTATTGATTACTTCTTCCGAGGTAGTTTTAATGCGATGGGAAATACGTCGAGTACTCAAGAAACAATTTGTCAGTCGCCACCTCCATCTCCTTCCGGGCTGCAGTAAAAATTATCTTGTCAGCATAGCCTTGTGGTCTTGCAAAAATAATGAAGCTTTATATCTATAAAAAATTAGCATATTCTCTTAAAAAAGCAAGCATATTTCTCCTGTTTTAAATTCTTTGTTGGAGATTAATGACAACTGATCACTGTTTACCGGCCACTGACCACTTTCTCCTGCTCTCGATGCCTGACCTCGACATTAACGTTATACTTCTCCCGCAAATGTTTCGCCAACAGCCCCGCGCAATAGACCGAGCGGTGCTGGCCGCCGGTGCAGCCGAAGGCGACCATCAGATCGGTGAAGTTACGGCTTTGATAATTTTCCACCACTTCGTCGATCATCGCGTAGACGTTATTCATAAAGCGTTCCACTGCCGGCTCTTTTTCGAGAAATTGGATGACTTCCGGATCTTTGCCGGTGAGCTTGGCGTACTGCTCGTATTTGCCCGGATTCGGCAGCGACCGGCAATCAAACACGAAACCGCCGCCGTGTCCCTTCTCATCGCCAGGCATGCCGTGGCGATACGAGAAGCTCTGAATGCGCACCGTCATTTTCAGCTCGACTTCGCCGAATTGCCGCAGAATTGAGGAAGTGACAAGGCGCTTGAAAACCTGCATCAAGGCTGGCAATTCCACCGGCAGCTCGACCGAGCGTAACAGCACTTCGAGATTGCGAATGGCATACGGCACGCTCTGCAAGAAATGGCTCTTGCGCTCGTAAAAGCCGCGAAAGCCATACGCGCCGAGCGCCTGCACGATGCGAATGTAGACATAGCCGTAATAATAGCGCAGAAATTCGTCGCGGTCGATGCGCGTCAGCTTGGCTGCGGCTTCGAGATAACGGTTGAGCAGCTCATCTCGTATCTCGAACGGAATATCGGCTTTGGCATCGAACAAGAGCGAGGCGATGTCGTATTGCAGCGCGCCTTTGCGGCCGCCCTGATAGTCGATGAAATAGGGCGAGCCGTTTTTAATCATGATGTTGCGCGACTGAAAATCGCGATACAGAAAAAAGTCGCGCTCGGCCAGCAGCAGATAATCGGTGAAACGGTTGAAATCATCCTCCAAAGCTTGCTCGTTGAACGGAATTTGCGCCAGCTTGAGAAAATAGTATTTGAAATAATTCAAATCCCACATCATCGATTGGCGGTCGAAACTGCTGCGCGGATAGCAAAGCGAATAATCCAACGTTTTGCCGGCGACGATTTGAAATTGTGGCAGCAACTGCGCAACTTGTGTGTAAATTTCGATGAGACGCTGCGAGAAGCCTTCGCGGCTGCGAATGTCGGTTAAAAGTTGGAAGAGGGTAGTGTCGCCGAGATCTTCTTCCAAATAAAGTCCCTGCTCCAGATCTTCCGCATAAATCTCCGGCGCCGGCAGGCCGGATCGTCGAAAGTGCTTGGAAAATTCGAGAAAGGCCACATTCTCCAGGCGGTCGGCGTTGGTGACGCCGATGACGGTGCGTTGGGCATTGGCGAAACGGTAAAGTTTCCGGTCCGAGCCGCCGCCTTTGAGTGGGGCGATGCTATCGACCGGCTCGCCGAAATGGGCTTGAAAGAGTTCTTTTAGTTTTCCTTCCATAGGCTTGTTGTTATTAGCTGATTGGTGATGAATTCAAGTTACAAGTTTCCTACCATAAAAGCAAGCTACAGTTTGTATAGGTTTGTTGTCTTGGTCTCATGTAATCAGCTTCACTCACTAACAACCGGCGACGAACCTTGATTTTCCATTGTGCTTATATTTACGGAAAGTGGGGTAACCAGACAGAAAAAACCTTTGACATTCTCCGGCAGTATGCTTATCTTTAAGGGTTGATTCAGTAATTCCTCAGATTGGTGGACAGCCATACCTGTCATGCTGGAGTATTTTTTCGACTGGGCGCTGTGCTTGGATTGAAAAGAATCATCCGGAATGAAATTCTTCTTCATCCGTAACTGCGGAATTACTTAATTCGGAGACTTTATGTCCTTGAAGGTTGAAGCGATTGCGCCTCACGATATCATTCTTGTTCACTTTGAAAATAAACCGGCATTTTTCGCCCGTGTCGAGCAGATCGATCCGGATTACAAGCGGGGCTGGTGGCGCGTCAAGCTGTTCGTTCTGGCCTTGCCGATGCAAGTCATTACGTGGATCATCGATGACGAGCAAATCCGCGGCGCTGATTTTACCATGGGCGGCATGCCGGTACGCATTGAGAAAGTCACTCCGCCGGCTGAAGTTTCTTTGGAAGACCTCGAACCCGCACCCGAGCCGGCGCCATCTGCAAACATCGCCAATGAGCCGAAAAAGCAAGCCCGCATTCTTGCGCTCGGGAAAAGAGCCTCCGAGTAATTTCGCGCTTTTTATTTTCTTGACAGATAATAAAATGAGAGCGTCATGAAGGCATCAAGGCCATACGAATTTTTAACATAAACTGCTTTAGCTCGTCTATTTGAGGAAATGGCGCACGGGCGACGAAGGTGGACGCCGAAGTTGCCGGTTTGCCACGTGAGGAGGATTGCAAAGAGGCAAAAGTCAAACAAATTGCAGGGAGGAGTGGAGAGAGTATGCGTGCATCTGGTTTTGTGCTAACCGGCCTGATCACGCTGACATCGGCGGCGCTGATTTATCATCGCGCCAGTCCCTCGGTCAAAACCCAGATGGTGCAATATAAAAGCGGTGACGAGACCGTCAGCGGATTTCTGGCCTTTCCGGAGGGCAAAGGTCCCTTTCCGGCAATCATCGTGATTCACGAGTGGTGGGGCCTGAATGATTGGGTAAAAGAGAACGCCAAAAAATTTGCCGACCAAGGCTATATCACTTTGGCGATCGATCTTTACCGCGGACAGGTCGCCACCGACTCCGAAGCGGCGCACGAATTGATGCGCGGCTTGCCGGAGGATCGAGCGACGCGAGATTTGCAAGCCGCGTTTTCGTATCTGGTTTCGCGCAACGACGTGCAACACGACAAGATCGGCAGCCTCGGCTGGTGTATGGGAGGCGGCTATTCGCTGCAAGCGGCGCTGAACGTGCCCGAACTGGCGGCGTGCGTCATCAATTACGGTCGCCTGGTCACCGATGCGGAAATGATCGACAAGATCAATTGTCCCGTCCTCGGCATCTTTGGCGGCAAAGATCGCGGCATTCCGGTGAAAAACGTCGAGGCTTTCAAAGCCGCGTGCATGAAAGCCGGTAAGAGCATCGAGGTACAGGTTTACCCCAATTCCGGCCACGCCTTTATTAACGAGGGAAATTCGCGCGGTTACAACGCCGCCGACGCGAAAGACGCGTGGGAGAAAACGTTTGCGTTTTTCGAGCAGAGCTTGAAAAAATAATCGCGCCAACGCAGCCAAGTCCCGCCGGGAAGGACAACAACCTCGTTGTATAAGCATGACAGGCTTGCAACCTTTTAGGGTTGGGGCCTGTCTTAGTTTTTGATCGTAGATCGATTGGATGACATTGAATCACGCTTATCAACAATTGGCCGGCAAAGTATAAGAAGACGATTTAGTGTAACAAATCTCCAAGGAAAACTGCATGAAACGAATTTTGGCTCTCTTCATTCTGTTCGGTTCTGCCGCCTTCGCTCAAGAAATCAAGCTCGCGTTGCCATATACACGGTTTGTTCTGCCCAACGGCTTGAACGTGATTTTGCACGAGGATCATTCGACGCCGACGGTGAGCGTCAATATTTGGTATCACGCCGGCTCGGCGCGAGAGAAACCCGGCCGCACCGGCTTTGCGCACCTCTTCGAGCACATCCTGTTCGAAGGTTCCGGCCACGTCGCCGAGGGCGATTTTGACAATTTTCTCGAAGCTGCCGGCGGCAACAACAACGGCTCGACGGATAACGACCGCACCAATTACTACGAGACTATTCCTTCAAATGCGTTGGAGCTGGCACTTTTTCTCGAGTCGGATCGCATGGGCTATTTGCTCGAAGCGATGTCACCCGCCAAAGTCGACGGCCAGCGCGACATCGTCAAGAACGAGCGCCGCGAGCGCATCGAAAACCAGCCGTATGGCATGGCCTTCGTTACGCTCGGTGAAAACCTTTATCCGCCGGAACACCCTTATCATTGGCCGACGATCGGTTATATGGATGATTTGAGCGCCGCGAGTTATGAAGACGTGGTCGAATTTTTCAAAAAATATTATGCGCCCAACAACGCCAGCCTGGTGATCGCCGGCGACATCGATGTTGCCTCAACCCGCGCCCTGGTTGAAAAATGGTTCTCCGACGTGAAACGCGGTGCCGCGGTTCCGCCGCAAGCCACGCCCTCGGCATACCTTGACGGCGAGAAAAGATTGGTCATGGAAGATCGCGTGCAACTGCCGAGGCTTTATATGGCCTGGCTCTCGGCGCCGGGCCTGACCCCCGGCGATGCAGAGTTGGATTTATTGTCGAGCGTTCTTGCCGGCGGCCTCAACTCGCGTCTCTATAAACGGCTGGTGTATGAGCTGCAAATCGCACAAGATGTCAACGCCTTTCAGGATAGCAATCGTCTAAGCTCGTCGTTTGTGGTTATCGCGACGGCGCGCAGCGGCCACACGCTGGCCGAGCTTGAAAAAGTGATTCAAGAAGAAATCGACAAAATGAAAAAAGACGCACCAAGCGTTCGCGAGCTGCAGCGCGCCGTCAACCAATACGAGGCCGCTTTCCTGCGCCAGCTCGAATCCGTCGGCACCAAAGCCAATCAATTCAACAATTATTTTATGCTGGCCGGCAATCCCGATTATTTCAACGAAGATTTGGCGCGCTACAAAGCGCTGGAGCCGAAAGACATTCAAGCGGCGGTGCAGACTTGTTTAAGAGACAATGGCCGCGTGGTGTTGAGCATCGTGCCGCAAGGCAAAAAAGAGCTGGCCGCGGTGAAAGCGATGGATTGACCTGAAGCTGGAGTATTGGAGTGCTGGATTGTTGGAGTATTTTTATTTCGAGAAACTTATGAAAAACTGCAAAGGTTTAACGATCACTTCGTTCCGTCTTTTACTCGCCTCATGCTGCCTGCTAACTGTTTTTTCAACTTTGCACGCCCAAGCCCCGGATCGTAGCAAGCCACCGGCACTCGGGCCCTCGCCGAACCTGAAACTGCCCCCGATTCAACGTTTTAAATTGTCAAATGGCTTGCCGGTGGTTATGATGGAAAAACGCGGTGCGCCGCTGGTGCAAATCGATTTGCTGCTGAAGACCGGAGCGACAATGGACCCCGCCGGAAAAAATGGCTTGGCCAGCATGACGGCGGCGATGCTGGACCAAGGCGCGGGCTCACG
>JBOHQZ010000270.1:0-8067 GCA_050732275.1 bacterium | reverse complement strand
GTTTCTGTTGGACTCTCTCGGCGGCTATGCTTTGCGCAAGGGCATTCGTTGTTTAAAACCGATGGGGCATGCCGTGACCATTGGCGCGGCAGGAATCATTCCGCCGCAAGGATTCAGTTGGCAAAACGCGAAAGAGTGGAAGCGTATTGCCGGAGATTTCATTCGCGGCGGCGTGTATCATCCTTTTTATCTGATCGAGCACAATATCAGCATTTCCGGCGTGCAAGTGTTGTTGCTCTGGAACGAGCTCGAATACTTCCAACGCATGATGCGCGAGCTTTTGGATTTGTATCAAGCCGGTGTCATCAAACCTCACATCGACGCCGTCTTTCCACTGGATCAAGTTGCTGCCGCGCACCGGTTTGTAGAACAACGTCGATCCAAAGGCAAAGTCCTATTATCGACAGAAGAGAAAGGTTAACCGGCAAACGGGCTAATCGGCCAGCTTCCTTATTGAAACATGGACAACCTTACTCACAGCCTCACCGGCGCGCTTGCAGCAAAGATCATTGAAACCGCCAAGCCGGCCGCAGTAGATGAGGCGAAACAAAAACGCCAGGTCTTCTGGCTTCTTGTCGCCTCTGCCAATCTCCCTGATATTGACGTGGCGCTCGGCTTTCTTGGTGATCCCATTTTTTCCATTTCGCATCATCGCGGCATTACGCACTCTCTGCTCTTTGCGCCCGTATTAGCGTTATTTCCAGCAGCGCTGTTTTGCTTTTGGGGAAAACTAAAGAATTTCAAAATGCTCTGGCGGCTCGCCTGGTTCGGCATTCTCATGCACATTTTTTTTGACGTCATCACGCCATTTGGCACGCAGCTTTTCGCGCCATTCTCCAAAACCAAATATGCGTTGGATTGGATGTTCATTATCGATCCTTTTTTCACCGGCATTTTAGCTTTGACGTTATTGCTCGGCAAACTCTTCAAATCTCGCCGGCAGCAGATTATCCTTGGCGGGAGCATCTTTGTCGTGCTCTATTTGTCGGTTGAGATGCTCAACCACCATCGCGCTTATAAACGCATGGAAGAAGCTATGCGCCGAGAAGGAATCGCTGCAACAAAAATTTCGGCATTGCCGCAACCTTTGAGCATTTTCCGCTGGATGGGCATGGCGCAAACCGAGCGTGGAGTCGTGCAAACGTTTTTCTCGTTGTTTGTTGATAAGGGCAATTTGCAGCTCACAAAATACGAAAATGCTATTGACAAGTTTGTAGCCCGGGTGCTGCAAACCGAGGAAGCCAAATGGTACAAGACTTTCGCGCGCCACCCGTGGATTCGTTCCGAGCAACAGGGCGATCGCCACGTTGTCGAACTGCACGATTTGAAATTCTCGATTGACAAATTTTTGCTCACCACGATTGGCACTGCGGAGCGTTTCACGCCGTTCATCTTGCGTTACAGCTTCTCTTTGGATGGCGATGAAACGGAGATCGCTTTTGATGGAGAAAGCCTCTCGCCATAAATAAGAAAATCTCTATAATGCATCTTTCACCAAATTTCTCAGGAGGTGGTGTTATGGGTCAAACAAGCTTCAGATTTTTGCATGGCATGATCATTCTAAGCGCGATCATCATGTTATCCTGTTCGTCTACCGCGCAGCAACAAAATGTCGGCAACGCACCGGCGCCAGGTTTCAATCTCGCCGGCTCCGATGCGAAAGCCGTTGCTATCGCGGACGAAGTCATGGAAAAACTCGGCGGTCGCGAGAACTGGGACAAGACGCGCTATATCACGTGGCGCTTCTTTGGCCGCCGGCTACATGTGTGGGATAAGTGGACCGGCAACGCGCGCATCGAGTCAGGCAAGCTGATCATCTTAATGAATTTGAATACCAAAAGCGGGCGCGCGTGGCAAGAGGGCCAGGAGATCACCCATCCGGATTCATTGAAGAAAGAGTTGGAAAAGGGCTACGCTTCTTGGGTTAATGATTCTTACTGGGTGTTCATGCCCTATAAGTTGAAAGACAGTGGCGTGACGTTGAAGTATCACGGCGAAGGCAAAATGGCGGACAGCAGCGCCGCCGATATTCTGGCGTTGACTTTTGAAAATGTCGGACTCACGCCGCAGAATAAATATCTCGTTTATGTGGATAAAGCCACACGTTTGGTAGGGCAGTGGGACTACTTTCCAAATGCTTCCGACGCGGCGCCGAGAATGTCCACGCCGTGGAAGAACTGGCAGAAGCTTGGCAACATCATGCTCTCGGATGACCGGGGTCGAGGCAAGCATTCTGACCTCGCCGTATTCGACGAGCTGCCGGCCGCAGTTTTCCAAAGTCCGGAGCCGGTGAATTTGCAGGGTATGAAGGTGGCGACGCCACAGCAATGAAAGTTGTCTTTCTTGTATAAAAAGGTCATATTCTTTCAATAATTCACCTCAAAACTTGTTGCAAAAATTTGCGAGTCATCGAATGAATCCTGTTCAGCTTTGGAATGGTAAGAGAAAAACCTATTGCCAACTCTTCTTTTTTTTCATCGTTTTGCCATTGGGGGTGGGAGCACAATCAAAAACGGCTTGGCGTTTAGAAAGTGCCCTGACGGTAATGAAGTCCA
Organism: bacterium; assembly: GCA_050732275.1. Taxonomy (GTDB): domain Bacteria; phylum Zhuqueibacterota; class Zhuqueibacteria; order Zhuqueibacterales; family Zhuqueibacteraceae; genus Zhuqueibacter. The sequence goes on along the minus strand of JBOHQZ010000270.1, from coordinate 5,512 downwards.
ATAGGCTGCCTCTCCTTGACCGAACTGGTGAATGCGTGGCTTGGCAATCCGCTTCCAGTCTCACTTTGCACGATCACGAAGGAAGGAATACCACTGAAATTAGTGGGACGTTTTTAAAGCACTGGGTCAGCTCGAACGGTGATGCCATCGCCGTGCTTGAGAAAGCTGCTGGCACCAAAGATCGCAACGACGAATCCTTGTTGATTCTACGCTGGTTTGATCGCAACGGCAGGCAAATGGGCGTTTACAATCTTTCGCAGCACAGTGATGATCCCTTGCCGCAAATTTCATTCAATGCCACCGGTTCGCATCTCGTGATCGCGCAGCCGGCAATTGCGCGTTTGATTTTTCTCAATGTTGCTGGACAAACACTCCGTGAATCGTTTTTCTTTCCAGATGCCCCGTACTCGCAAGAACGGCCGTTTTTTATCGCGACGAGCGCCGACGCTTTCGTCGTGCTCAGCCAATCCATGCCATCGACGAGTGCTGATGCCGTTGCGCCGATATGCCTGCGCTTTTCGACTTCAGGAGAGGAACAATGGCGCCATGAGCTGCCCGCCGGCACCGCCGGTGGTTTGGCCATTTCCGATGACGGTGAGCTGATCGTCGCCAGTCGGTACCTCGTTCATGTTACCCAAAATAGCTCGCGCGTCGAATCAACGATTTCTCTATTGAAGCGCGGTGGCAAGCTATTGGCAAACGTTGACGGCTTGTTTCGCAAGGCCGTCTTTGCGAAAAACAATGCCCGTCTGCTGCTGATGGATCGTCGGCAATTGCGCGCGCTCGACATTCCCAGCGGCAAAGTGCTGTGGCAAGCCAATCTGTCGCGGCGCGCTGAAATGTTTGTCGATATTGCCGCGAATGCTGCACAGGACAAAGTTTTTGCCTTGGTCGGCTCGAGTGTTTTTAAAGAAAACCGGTTTGTTTTTGAAAATGCTCGCCTTCTCGGTTTTGACAACAGCGGCCGGCAACAATTTGAGATGCCGATAAAGACGGCTTTAAGCTTACCGGCGCTGATGATTTCAGCAGAGGGGCAACGACTCACACTCGCCGCTGATGGGTTGTTGCAGAACTTCGCCTTGTTCAATACGGCAAAGTGACCTTTACAACAATCCGGATACCCCGGAACCAAAAACGCTTTGCTGCCGGTATTCGGATTTCCCGAATCGCCCGGATGAATGGAGAGTTAATATTTTTACAAAAATATTCCGTGAGATGTTCCATTTCCGTGCGCGATAACTTTCAATTTTTCGTTTCTTGTGTTTAATCAACACCAAAGCATAAACATGCAAGCCATTCACCGTTCATTACGTCGCAGGGAAATTTTATTTTTTGTTAAAGCTCCCTTGGTCTTACGGCAGTTTTTGCTTTTTTCTTTTTGCCTTTTGCCGTTTTCTCTCCGCGCCCAATTCCCCTGGCCGGTCACCCCGTTCAACCAATCACAAACCATTACCGGCACGTTTTGCGAATATCGCGACACCGCGCCGGCGCCGCATTATCACAATGGCACCGATATTCCCAAAGCGGATGGCTCGCCGGTGTATCCGGTTATCGACGGCGTCGTCACCTCGCTCGATCCGAATGGCGACAATGCCTTTGTGCGTGTAAATCGCTTTGCTTACGTACACCTAATGCCGAATCCCGCGCTTGGTGTCGGTGATTCGGTTTTCAAATCAGTGACCGTGCTCGGCACGATTCTCCCTGGCTTGGGCCACGTGCATCTGACCGAAGGACAGGTCAACAGCGAAGTGAACGCGCTGCGCGAAAATACCGGCTTGTCACCTTATATTGACACTTGGCCGCCGGTCATCAATTACGTGCGATTTTTTCAGAATGGCACCGGCGTACAATTTACCAACAATTCGGTCAGCGGCCGTGTCGATATCGTCGCCCACATCTCCGAGAAAAACGGCCCGCCCGGAAGCTCGACTTCAGTGCTGAATAACGGAACGTACAAGCTGGGCTACAAAATTCTCTCGGCTGACCGCAGCACGGTTGTCTATTCACCGCCAAACAATGGGCTGCGCTATCAGTTTGATCGTAAGCCAACCGGTGACGTTCATAACACTTTTCATCCCTCGTTCTCCAATACGAGCACCCACGTTTATTACGTGACGAATACTCCGACGACGAAAACTTACTGGGACACGAGCATGCTGCCGGAAGATGATTACGCCGTCATGGTGTTCACCGAAGATACCCACCGCAACGCTGATACTGTTTATGTGCCGGTGCGCGTGACACGCAAAGATCAATTAGCCCCGGCACAACCGACGCTACTCACCTTAACGCGTTCTCCCGCACCCGTTTTTGCACCAGTGGCACGATGGCAGGCCAATACCGAGGTGGATTTGTTTGGATACCGGCTTTATACTTCCCAAGATAACGTCACATGGACGTTGTTATCGAGTGAGAACCAATTGCCCAAGACGACCACACAGGTTGACTTGAGCCATCTTGTCGCTGGAAATTACTTTCGACTCACTGCGGTCGATACGGTTGCTCATCCCAATGAGAGCCTGAATTCCGACGTTTATGGCATCGCTTCGTCGGCCCACAGTGAGCGATTGTTGATTGTGGATGGCTTCGACCGTTTTGGCGGCTCGGGCAGTTGGCAACAATCCTGGCATTGGTTTGTGTTTTATCACGGCCAGGCGCTCGCGGCGAACGGCTTCGCGTTTGAAACGTGCGCCAATGAGGCAGTCATTTCCGGCGCGATCAATTTGCAGGATTATCAAGCGGTATTCTGGTTGCTCGGCGACGAGTCCACCACCGATGAAACTTTTAGCGCCAACGAGCAGGCGAGAGTTCGGGCGTATTTGCAGAACGGTGGTAATTTGTTTGTCTCCGGCTCAGAGGTGGCATGGGATCTTGACACGCAAGCCCGCGGCTCGGCAACGGATGAGGCCTTTTTGCGCGATTACTTGAAGGTAGATTATGTAAATGATGACGCCAATAATTTCTCGGTGAGCGGCGTAGCAGGGAGTATTTTTGCTGGCATAAATTTTACTTACGGCAGCACGCCGTATCCGGAGGATTTTCCCGATGCAATCAACGCCGTCGGGGGTGGCGCTGTCTGTCTGCGCTACGGCAATGGGTTGAATGCGGGCGTTCAATTTGCAGGCGTCTTTCCTGGCGGCAATCGCAATGGCAAGCTGGTATATCTCGGCTTTCCTTTTGAAACGATCTCGGCGGCGCCAGCACGACAGGAAGTGATGCGCCGCGTGCTCGCGTTTTTCTTTGCGACCACTGAGGTCGCGGCTGCCGATAGGAATGAAGGAGTGCCAAAACAATTTGTGCTCTCGCAGAATTATCCTAATCCATTTTTGCGCGGAGCGAAATCCCCCGCCATTGGCGGGGGAAATTCGGCGACGATGTTGCGTTTTGGTTTGCCGGCGCGGTCGTTGGTACAATTGGAAATTTACAATCTCATCGGCCAACGTGTCCGGAACTGGCCGGCAAGCTGGATGGAAGCCGGATTTCATGAGCAGCAATGGGATGGTCGGAATGAGGTAGGCCTGCCGGTGAGCAGTGGCGAATATTTTTTGCGGGTGTCGGCGGAATCGGCAGGAGGGGAGAAGTTGGTGAGAACGGTGAGGATGAGCTTGGTGAAGTGATTGGCAGTTTTCAATAATCAGTTTTTAATGTTCAGTGGTCTCGTTCATACAATTCTATCCTTCCAGCCGAGAAGATACCAAACTTTGCAGTTGCAAGTAAAAAGCCTTTTTGCTATATTTTAGCATAAACACGAAGCCAATTGTATTCGACACACAAATTGAAACGGGGAAGTAGATGCGTTATATTCTGGACACGTCTTCATTGCTTAACCTTCGAAATTTAGAATAGCTGGATCTCTTGAAATACGAAAAAGACGAATTCCTTTGTCCAGAAAAGGTTGAACGAGAAATCAGAAGAAGCAAATCTCAAAATCATGAAATATTGAGGTTGTTTCAGGAAGGCGTTGTTGCTATTAAAAAAGTTGGCCATTATGTAGACTTTGCATCCGTTTCCGATACTGATGCTGAAGTCATTTCACTTGCAATAGAGACTCAAAGCACGATAATTTCTGATGACGCTCCACTTCGAGAAAATGCCAATCGTTATGGTGTATCGGCCATAGACGTGGCAGGATTTGTTCTCTTGATTTATCAGCAGGGCCGCATGAATAAAAATGAATGTTCTTCACATCTGACGAGGTTATTTAAAAAGAAAATTTTGTCAAAACCCAAATACCATCAACTTCTTACCCTTATTCGACCATGAATATTACGATTACATTACCCAAGGATGTCATAGCCGAAGTAGATGCTTTGACGAAAGAAAAAAAGTTTATCAGCCGCAAACGCACACTTCGTAAGCTTGTTATACAAAGCTTGGAAACAGAGAGAAAGCGGCGTGTTGCAAGACTCTACCAAAGAGGCCGCAAAACGCTTCGACAATGTGCAGAAATGCTGGGGACTGACGTAGAGGGCATGATGAAAATTTTGTATGATCTAGACATACCGTTGAGCAATGGATCGGCTGATGATATCTTAAAAAATCTGAAAATGATCCGAGAACGGCAGCCGTCGGCGTTTAAAGTTTCTCTCAATAAGGATAGTGTTAATGCGTAACAACGAAAAATAGATGCATGTTGCGCAACTTTATTGCAAAGGAAAGAAGACATTGCGCCAATGCGCGGAGCTTTTGGAAGTCGATTTAGAAAATATGATTGATATTTTGCGAGATTTGAACCTCCCTCTGGAATTCGACAGCTCGCCACAACACAAACAGACGCTGAAAATGCTTCGACAAGGAGGGAAGAGTCGACCACGCCGTTCAAAAAATTGTCTCCAACTGACCGATAAAGATTCGACATGCCTTACCGTGCAGACGAGCCGCCTGCGTTACTTCATCCCCACCACCATTAGATAAATATCATCCCGCAAAGGTTTTCTCGCCCATTGCTTGATGTCCTCGATCAAGCTCGCGCCCGCCTCTGCGGCGGCGCGAGTGATTACCGGCTTGAGAAAGCCGACCAGACCGCCCACCCCCAATTGTTCTCCTTGATTGCTTTCCGCTTCGATGACGCCATCGGTGTAAAGAATCAATTTATCGCGGGGTTGGATTTTGACCACGCTTTGCTTGAATTGAGCCGGGGCCGTCCGATCAAAGCCGATGATGGGATTTTGTGAATCCAGTTTCTCAAAACTCTTGGCAGCGTAACGCCAGAGAATGGCAGAGGGATGCGCGCTGCCGGCATAGGTGAGATGGCCTTGTGACAGTTGTATCATGCAAGTGAACATGGTGAGATACATGCCGGTACCGTCGAAAGATTCGACGACGAAATCGTTGAACTGATGCAGCAGGGTGGGAGGGTCGAAGTGCTCGCGCACGAGGCGGCGAATCTCGCTCGACATGCGGTTGACCAAAAGCGCGGCGGTGATGCCGTGGCCGGTGACGTCGACGATCGAGAAGTAAAGGCGATCGTGGCCGTCAAAATAAATATCGGAAAAGTCCCCGCCGACGCCGA
>JBOHQZ010000269.1:0-8084 GCA_050732275.1 bacterium | reverse complement strand
AGTCTTTCAGCTTGTCGCGAATGACTTGAATTTGGCTGATATAAACGCCGAGCTGATCCTGCTTCGCCGGGCGCTTGCTGGCGAGGGTGGTGAGCAATTCGATTTGGTTGTCGAGCTTTTGCTGCACCCAGCGCCGGGCATAGCCGAGTCCATCGGCGCTCGTGCTGGCAATCAATTGGCCGCGGCGGATGCGCGTGGTGGAGCCGAGCTTGGCATGCCACAGCCGGCCAAACGGCGCGCCGAACTTGTCGAGAAACACCACGTCGATGTTGTGCTCGACGGCCAATTGCAAAGCCGCAGAGCTCAGCTTCACCGCGGAGCTGATGAGTATGCTCTCGACTTTTTTGGGCGAGATGAGCTTGCTTTCTTCCTCGACGGTGATGTGAAAGCAGCCGTCTTTGAGGCGCAGATAAGCGCCGGGGGTGTTGAGGACCAATTGCATGGCGGATTGCGGATTTGGGGTTGCGGAATTAAACTGTTTGCCGGTTGGCCAGTTAGCCGGTTTGCCGGTTAACTGGTTCTTTAATCTGCTATTAGTTCCAGCTTATTCAAGCTAATTTTTCCCGCTCGATCTGCTTATTAAGTTTCAATCCTTGTTTTGATGGATGCCATCAGGCGATCCGAAGCTTGCACTAGCACCCTTGCTTCAAATCAATACCCTCAAACCCATTAAACAAGGAGAGATGCACATGGTCGAACAAATTGTTGTTGCATTGGTAGTTGAAGTTCTTGTAGGTTCGTAGTTTCGCCTTTAGGCGTCGGGCTTCCGGCAAAAGTTAAACGCCTGAAGGCGTCACTACAAAACTTTCAAAAAATCTCCGTGTGCTTGAGGTTTTCCTGGCCGGGCTTGGGCAATTGCAATCCCAACTCTTCGCCGTAAGGCAAATCGACCCAGTAGAAGAACTCCAACGTTTTCCCTTCGAACTCCAGCGGCATGGCGTTGCCCTGGCTGTGCAAGAGCTTGCGGCGCCAAAAGGGAATCTCGACGCTGTACATGGCGCGCGTGAGGGGGCTCGCGAAAAACTCGCGCTGCTTCTTCTTGTTGAGGCCATACCAAACTGCCTTGGGGATCACCGGCACGCGCTCTTCACGGATCCAGCGGGTTTCCAGCTTTTCATCTTCAGCGCCGTGATCGAGGACGTAACCCAGCCGGTGTTGCTGTTGCTTGAAATCGCGCTCGGCTTCCTGATATTGCGGTTGCGAGGAGAGGTCGGTGGTGGCATAAACTTCATTGACCCAATCCAGCAAATCTTGCTCGGTCAACGCGCGTGGCGTACTCAAGTGTTGGGATAAAGTTTCGGCACTGCGCTCGAGAATTTTGTTGATGCCGAATTTTTCCTGATAAACCTTGTGCGAAACCTCGTCTGCCGCCAATACCGTGACGGTGGCTTTCTTCTTTTTGCGGGCGCGATTGCAGCGGCCGGCGCGCTGCACCATCGCATCCGGCGGGCAAAGCTCGCTGACGAGATGATCGTAATCAATATCGAGGCTGACTTCGACGATTTGCGTGGCCACGAGGCTGGTTTTGCTGCCGCTGCTTTCGGCTTCAAAAATAGCATTTTCAATTTTGCGGCGATCGATCTGCATGAAAGCGGAATGCAACAGACGCACCGGCGCGCCGAGATCGTGCAACTGCTGAAAGGTTTCCTGCGCGCCGCGCACGGTGTTGCGCACGAGGAGAAAACGCTCGCCTTGCCGCATCTGGCGCGCGATTTTTTGCAGAAAGGATTCGCCAGAAAAATCCGTATCGCTTCGAAACTGCCATTGGCCGCGGGCTTCGGCGAGCAGGCTGTGATCTTGCACCTGTTGTGTTGCCGGAAACCAGGCTTGAAAAAGCCGGCGCAGCGGTTGGGGAAAAGTTGCCGAGAGCGCCAACACCGGCACTTGCAGCAAGCGCAGTTGCGGCGCCAAAGCGCCGAGCAAGCCCAGCGTGTAAGGCTCGAAAGCGTGCAATTCATCCAAAATCACCGCGGACTGTGCCAAGGCGTGATTGCGAAAGACCCAATACTTGCCGTGCAAGCCGGCCAGCAGCAGTTGATCCAAAGTCGCGACCGTGACAGGCGGGAAGAACGCGGTTTCGGACAAAACACTTTGCCGCACGTCGCCGCGATCTTCTTCACTCTCGCCGGTTTCGCGATCTTCACGCAGCAGCTTGGCTTTGCTGTGCGCCAAACCCACGTGCGCTTTTCCGAAGAGATCGCCGAGGCGCTGGTGAATCGCGTTGGCGGTCGTCGTCGTGGGAAGGAGATAAAGAATCTTCGAGAGATGCGGATGGCGGCGCATGCGATTGAGCGCCCAAAGCAGCGCGGCTTCGGTTTTGCCACTGCCCGTGGGCGCGATGCAATAAGCGTAATCGCCCAACGCCGCCACGTGTTGCTGAAATTCGCGCCAGGAAATATTGGCGGGTTTGCCTGGCGCAGGGCTTTTCTTGGCGGCTTCGAGTTTTTCTTTTAGCCAGGTTTGCGGTTGATCTTGCGATTGAATCGGCGAGGCCTGCAGCTTGCCGAGACCGTAGATTTCACGGCGATCGGCCGAGGCCCACCAGTCACAAATTTGCAGATGCGCCTTGAAGCTAGCGCCGAACCAGCGGAGCAGAAAACGCGCTTCGGGTTGGTTGAGGTCTTGCAGGGTTTCTCTCAGCTTGTCTTTGTGATCGACAAAATTCCCGGCGAAGCCATCTTGCACGCGTTGCGCGCCTTCCTCCCAAAATTTGAGCGGCAAATTGTGGCAGGATTTCATGTCGTCGGTGAGATAAGCGCTCACCCAATCCCACGCTTTATTCTGCAATTGCGCCGGCTGCAACATTCCAAAAGCCGGTTTGAAGAGACGGGTGCGTTCACGCTCGAACAACGTGTTGTCCAAACGTTTGTGATGGCCCATCACCGCCACGGCTTCCCAGGGCAAATCATGAGGCAACGGTCCAAGTTCTTTCGAGAGACGTTGCGCCAGGATCACGGTAAAAGGCAAGCTCAATAATTCGTGGCGAAAATGCCAGTCGCGATTCACCGGCTTGTCGTCGCGCGCGGCGCACATGTAAAGATGAAAGCCTTGATTGAGCTTGCCAATGTCATGGGTGGCGCAGGCGAGGCGCAGCCCGGCATCGGCGCGCGTGAGAAATTTTGCCAAGCTTCCGGCAAACAATTGCTGCGCGATCACCAACTCGCCGAGGTGGCGCCAATAGTCCTGCGTTTGCGGCCACAATTCGAGGTGCGCCTCCAGCACGCGCTGCACGTGCTGGCGATACGTTTGTTTCGGCTTGGCGAGAGGCTCCTCGCTTTCGGGGAGAATCCAAAAATTCATAGGCGATATCCGTTTTGTGCTGGATCAATCTGCGGGATCAATCCCGCAGCTAAGAGAGGAAAGCCGTCTAAAGGCGGCTCATCAAATTCCCTAGGCGGCTTGAGCCGCCTTGCATTTCTCAGCCTGATGATTCATCATCAGGCGATTAACCATCTATCAAACGGCCCAAGCCAGGGCAAAGCCAACGCCTCGCCGGAAAGTCCAAGCGCCGTTTGCACACATGGAATTGGCTCCTGCAATCTCACGCTCGTCGTCAGGAAGGTGAACGGCGCAAACGCTGCGGGCAGCCGCTCACCTTTCTTGCCGATCTGCCAGGCGAGCGGCAGGTTCCAACTGTTGGGGCCGGCCACGGTTTCGAGCAGCGAGGTGTTTTTCAACGCCTCGGCTTCGACTTTGGCTTTGCCCCACAGCAAACCGGGCGCGAGGCAATGATGCAGCCGATCCGCCGGTTGCAGCGGCAGTTCCTCCACCAACTCGGCGCGCATAACGGCAAGCAGATCGGCCGGGCCGGCGGAAATCGGATAGCGCGGCGCATTCACGGCTTCGTGCAAAGCGCGATCGTGTTCCACCGTCGTGCATTGCACCACGAAGCGACAGGTGAGATCGACGCGCAATTCACGCAGCAAGATGGTGGAAAATTCATTCGGTTTGATTTTGCCGCCGGCGCCGACTTTGCGGATGGTCATCAGCTCGTTGCCGCCGCCGTTGTGTTTGCCGCCGACGCCGAGTTTGGGACCGGCTTCGCGTAGCCAGCGATCGATGCCGGCTTCGTCAAAACCCATGGCCGCACCCAGCATGCCGAGCACCGTCGTGGGCGGCGGCAGCGGAAAACTGCGATGATAATTGTGGTGCAACGGAATGCGAAAGCACGCCATCGGTGCAGAGAAGTCGATGATAACGGGCATAAGTCACTTATCAAATTATTGGTTCGTAGTAACTCCTTTAGGAGTCAACTCGTCCGGACGAGAGAATGCCTGAAGGCATCACAACAAACGCTGTTTACTCAAACATTTTCGTCGTGATCCAGCTTGACATTTTCTCAAAAGCTTCGCCAACGGTCACCGGCTCGCATTCTTTCGGAATGAGGGGGCGATATTTTTCCGTACCGCCAAAAGTTTTGGCCACGATGATGTCTTTGCGGTCAACCGCGGCTTCGGCCAGCCCGTTGAGATTGAGCTTGCCATCGCGCTCCATAAAAATCGTTTCGAGAAAGAGCGGCACTTTGGCCGTCATCAGCGCGGCGGCAACGATTTTCGGTGTGAGGTCACCGAGAAAGCGGCTTTGGCGGCCGGAGAGCCAAAGATCGCGCGTCGCCTTCAACAGCTTTTGCACGCGTTCGACGCGCTTTTCCGGCGAGTCGGGCTTATCATAACCTTCGTCGCAGCCAATGCGATCCAGCTCGACGAGCAACGTGCCGCGATAAAAGCCGCCGTCGATTTCGGTTTCAAACAAGTTGGGTTTGCCGTCAATATCCATTTTCGAAAAATTGGCGCCGAAATCAGTCTCGCCTTGCCACGGTGTGAGACTCATCATCGGTGCGACCCGCACCGGCGCCGTGCGTTTGTTGGCGCTTTCCGCCTGGCCCTTGCGGGCAATCATGAATCCGAAGAGATCGTCGTCGATGAACTCGGCCGGTTTGCCCTGAGTATGCGCGGTTTGTTTGGTATCCTGGCCTTCTTCAACGTGCACCAGGCTCAATTTTTCGCCCATGTCTTCCAGCCGGTCGCGCAACGCGCGGCGCACGGCTTGGCCGGAGATGTAAATGTACTGGCCGTCTTGGCGGGTGATCTTTTTCAAGCTCACGAGATTGTCAGCTTCCTTATCGCCGGCGTTGAACGAGGCGAGGCTGGCTTCGGCAATCCACGTGATGGTCAGGCAATTCGGTTTTGATCCGGACTTCATGTTCAGGCTCCTTGTTTGGATTTGGCGTAACTCATTTTGTTGAATTTGTTCAGCGCGCTCAGCAGGCAAAAGCCGCGGAACTCCAGATAGTTTTTCGGCTCAACCAGGCCTTCGGTCATGGGCTCGGGCACGGTCAAGTCATAACGTTCCTGCAACGTGTTGATCTCACGCAGGAAATCCGGCAGCGTGAGCGCGCGGCGCAGCTTGTAGAGCCGGTTCTTGCGGCCATTGTCGTGTTGGTGTACGACGATGGCGATGTGCTCGCCTAGCTCTTTCGCTGCTTTCAAGAATTGATCGCGATTTTCAATCATGTCCTTGCTCCAAAATAAGGGTTCGTAGATTTCGGCAAATTTCAGTAGTTCGGAAATTGAGGCGGTCTTGCCTGATTCACGATTGATGGAAAAAGCGTGCGAGACTAAAATTTGCAGTACGCGTTTTTTGCTGAGCAAATGGCGCAGCACGCGCCGACGCGTCAACAAAGCCGGCGGCGTGCCGTCTTGTCCGCCGCGCTTGTTGTGCCGCGTCGGATTCCACAATTGCTGCAAAAAGCGGCTGAAATCAAGCTGGACTTGTTGCCAATGCCGATCATCCGCCTCTTCATCATCATTTTCATTCACGGTGGCTTCTTTGGCGTTGGGATCGCGCACGTACATGCGGCTGAACAAACGCAACAGGTAAATGGGATCTTGGTAGATTTCGGCGTGTTTGATGTCCCACTTGGCGCCTTTGTGCGCCTCAATCAAAAGCAATGTCGTGGGCGCGCCATTGCCGATCTCTTCCGGCAATGTGAAGAACTCATAATCGCTGAAATTTTCCAGCGGCTCATCGTCGCGGGCTCGCAACGTGAGATGAAAGAGACGTTCGAAGAAGGCGATAAAGCGCTCTTCCGGTTCTTTGGAGAAACGCAAGGCTTTGAGCTTGACCTCGAAATTGCTTTGCAGGCTCGGGTCTTCGTGGAGCATGGCTTTGAGGTAGCTCGCGTTGCGCTTCAAAGTTGTCAAATCACTGGCAACCGGCATGGCGCCCACGAGGTGTGGATCGCCGTGGCCGCCCTGCCAAAATCCGGTCACGGGCGCGAAGAGGGACATGTAAGCTGTCTTCCAACCCACTTTTTCATTGCCGCCCCAATCGGGAGTGAAATTGACATGCCCGCTTTTGCCAACGGTGAAGGGAAAGTTTTTGCCGTCGATATCAGCGAGCGCGCCCACCGCTTCTCCGGAAATGCTGCACACACCTTTGGGTTTATGGTCGTCAGCCCACAGCTCGATATCGGGAATGCGCAAATTGGACCGGCCCCATAGCATAACTTTGGTGCCGCTTTTCGGGCGCGCTTTGTCCTTTTGCCACAAACCGGATTCCAACAGAAAGCTATCGAGCAAATCTTGCAGATCGCCTTCGAGGCCGGCTGTCGTGGCCCATTCGCGCGCTTGCGCCGAATCAAGCCGGGAAGTCTCCTGTCCCGTTTTGCCGTCACGATCTTTGCTCGAATCCCACGCCGGCCCTTCGTAGTCGCGCGCCGCCGCATCGAACAACAACGCTGCCAAGCCTTTTGGCAGAGATTTGCCAAAGCGCTGAAACCTTTGCTTTTCCGGAACAAAAAAATAACCTGAAGACTCTTCCTTTTGCTTCGCGCTCGAAGCATTGTACCATTCTTCAACGAGCCGCTGAAATTGCGCTTCTAAAAAAGCTTTCAGCGCCTCTTCTTCGCCTTCGAGCTCGAGACGATCCGGCAACATACGCAACGCCACTGCCGGCGGCATATCAAGCTCGACGAATTGCGCAAACCCGATCAGGCCGGCGTCAATCCACGGGTTGTGCGTTTGAGGAAATTTGAGGACCATCGCTTTTCTCCTTGACCATTTATAGAGCTTCTAACTCCGATTGGCGGAGAATCGTCGGTTTGCCATTGCCGCAACGTTACAACACTCCATAAATCCATTAATCCAACGATCCATCACTCCACTTTCTGGGTAATCATCACCCCATTCCCCCGGCTGGATTGTTTGCCAAAACCCCACAGCGGCGGGGCGGAAAACGTGATTTCGCCGCTGGCGGCGAAGCCCAGCATCAGGCCGCTCTCCTCTTGTTTGGCGCGCACCGGCTCGGCGTGCCAGTTTTCGATATTGGCTTGCAGTTTGGCGAGAATGCTGAGGCCGAGTCCTTTCGCAAAGCTGAGAATGTTGCCGATGAGAATGCGCTGCAGCAACTGGCTGATGGCGATTACCTGTTCATCGCTTTCAATTATTCGATACAATTTGTAATTGTCTTCGTTCAGCGCGAGCCAGGGTGTCGCAAAATGAAAGCGATGCGGGGTGCTAAAGTCCGGCTCGTAGATTTCAGAAACGAGGCGAATATCTTTGAACTCGACCGGCGCGTGATTCAAGACAAGCTGGCGCGGCGGCTCCAGCGCCGCCAGGAGTTCGGCGCCAATGCCCAACCCGACGACCATGGGCGTATCATTAATAACTTTGTATTGCACTAACGGATGCTGATAGAGAAACTGGCGGTCATGGTGCTGGTGCATGATCGACCAATCGCGATAGAGCGTTGCAATCGCGCCCCGCAACTGATGCGCGTGAAAACGACCTGGAGTTTCGGGGATCAGCTCCCAGCGCAGATAGGGAATGATGGGGGTGATCATAGCTGACGATCCTTTTTTTGGTGGACACCAATCTTTTTCGTAGCGGCGCGTTTCGTGAATTTAGTGAAACTTTTTAAAAAGCACCAGTTTGACAACCTTGTGACAATATAGTCTTCACCACTGACATCTACGGTCAGTCGATTTTAGGTTTGTCGTGTTGCCTTCAGGCGTTGGGGTTCCATCAAGACCCCGCTCCGCCTTTCCTTGGCTTTTTAATGACGCGGGGCGGAGAAGGCGTAAC
>JBOHQZ010000268.1:0-8089 GCA_050732275.1 bacterium | reverse complement strand
CGGCGAGGTTGAGATTGGCGGCGGATTTGCCGAAATAATAGCGCGAGGCAGCCTCGGCGCCGTAAATGCCGTCGCCCCATTCCACGATGTTGAGATAGAGTTCGAGAATGCGCGTTTTGGAGAGATTATTTTCGATGCGGCGAGTGAGAATCAGCTCGCGGGCTTTGCGCAGCAGGGTTTTGCGTTTGTGCAGAAACGCGTTGCGCGCCAATTGCATCGTCAGCGTGCTGGCGCCGCGCACGTAACGTCCTTTTTCCAAATTCACCCGGAACGCCTCTTTCATCGTCTCGTAATTGATGCCGTCGTGCTGGTAGAAAACGTCGTCTTCGCTGATAACGACAGCCTTTTGCAGCAGGGGAGAGATGCGCTTGATCGGCACCCAGATGCGGATCGAATCTGTCGAGCGCTTGCTCCAATTGATATGGTTCGGATTGACGGTGGAAGCCGGCTGGTAAGCTTTGATTTCTTCCGCGTCCGGCAGGCCTGCGAAAAGGAGAAAATACCCCATCCCCACCAGGAAAACGATGGCGAAGCCGATGCTGGAGAGACGGCGCCGGCGTGACGATAAATTTCGCCACGCCGATAACACTGTTGAGATTCGATTCCCATCACGAGGATCGTTCGTGGGAGTCATAGCAAAAATGGAAGGAATTCGACAAGATAACTCGCTATAACTATTCAGCTTTTTTAAAAGTCAAAATAATTAAGGTCAAAATGATTGAAAAAACCATATCTAATTATTTTGTTTTAAATCATTTTGACTTTAAATAAATTTGCGCTTCCAAGTAACCATGTCATGCAGGAGGCATCTTTTTCAATTCGAGCACGGTGCTCAATACTAAAAAGATCCTTCCAGGATGACATGAAAATGTTACTTGTTGTACTAACCCCGATAATCGGGGTCAACCGCTGGATAGTTACAATGCGCTTTACGCCATTGGCATCGCCTTGAGGCCGATTTTCAGCGTGTTTTTGACCTGGTTGAAGCTCAACTTGTCTTCACGCGCCAACCAACCGAGGGCCATCCACAGCGTTTTATCGTCTGCTCCCGTGGCTTTTTTCAGTTGCGCCGCGGACATTTCACCGTCGGTTTTTAGCGTATGCCAAACCTTGCCGGCGATTTCACCAACCTTGGCAGTAGTCATGATTTCCTCCGATCTGTTGAACCAACTGCAAGTTAGTCCATTTCAAACCAGTGTTATATATAATAATCGCGGCGGGGAAAGTCAAGAAAATTATTTGCGACGGGGAGGAAACAAATCAAACGACCTGAAAAGCCCAGTCGGGCCGACTGGGTTACGTCTGAGGGGGTTACTTTACGACGACACGCACGGAGTCGCGGGCCTGGCTGCGGAAGGCGATCACGTAGCCCGAATCTGATTTCGAGTTGGCGGTAAAAAGCCCGCGGCTGTCAATGCTGCCAAACGGGGCCGTGATTTTCCAGAAAATGTCTTCGTCGGTGAGATTGAGCGGGTTGTACAAGCTGTCCGTTGCGGTCACAGCGAAATCCAATTTTTCTCCAGGGCGCAGCGTGGCGACGCGCGGCTGTACTTCGAGATGGGCAAGTGGCCCGGTCGGTGCGGTAGAAATGAGCAGCAGGGCATTGGTCACGGCGCGCTCACCGGTGGCGTCGCTGGGACGATTCACGACTTTGCCGCGCACGACCATCGTTGTCGAGCCGCCGCCATCGAGATTGAGCGCTTGCGTGCAGCCAAGCTCGCGCATAAACATTGCTAATTCCGGCAGCGTCATGCCGTCGCTATAGCCGGGGTGGCGGCCATCAACGGTGACAAAAAAGAATCGGCTGGTGTCGGCGTTAAATCCGACGGCGCTGCGCGGGTGGCGATTGTTGGTGAACGAGGCACTGCCGCCTTCACGCGCGCTTTCGATGGAAATGTTGCCATCACGCACGAGGCGCGGCAAGCCGCCGATGGCTTCGACGAGCTGCCACGTGGTTTCGGGAATGCGCCAAACCAACTTTATTGTATCGCCCGCCGCGAGGTTTCCCATCAGCCAATTTTCGGCGGCTCCGTGCGCTGAGATAATATAAGTGGAATCATCAAGCGGCGAATTGCCGGTACCGCGGCGGAGCTCACGCACGACGGCATAAAAAGTATCATTCACCGCAAATTTTTCGAGCGGCTGCAAACGCGTTTCACTGCCGAAGCTGTTGGTGCCGGTGGCCGCGCCGAAATAATGATTAAAGAAAATTAGCTCGCCGGTGTTGCGCGCGCGGTTGAAGCCGCGCAACGCCTGCCAAACGCCTTGATTCGATTGTAGGCTGCCAATGAGCGAAAGAAAATTGATGACCGGTTTTTCCGCAGCGCTGATGGCAAATACCGAGCGTGAGGTGGGTTGACGCAAAATCTCGCCGTCACGTAATTGCAGGTTGATCGGCGCCCCGTTGCCGGTGTCATAAAAATCGCCGTTGATGGCGGCAACTGTGCGGTGGCCTTCGCGATCGGCGCGCACGGCCATTCTGCTGGTTTGCTCTTTGCCTTGCAGTTGATTGCCGGCCTTGCTGGTCTCAAGTTGGAGCAAGGGGCTGCGCACGTCAAATTCAATAACATGAATCGCCCAGGGACCAGCGGGACGAAATATTTCACGATGCCAAGCCAGCGGGCCGATTGGCCTGATGATATCCTTTTCTACCGGCTTGGAGACGCCAGAGGGAAACTGCGCCTGTGCAGTGGAAAGGGAGAAAAGAAAAATGGCCCCGAATTTCATCATTTTTTTAACAAGAAAGGTTGGGGCCGTGCGGCAAGCTTGTGGCGGAGGTAAATGCAATTTTATTTTTCGGTGGCGCTTTCTACGGGCGGCGCTGAATCCTCTTTAGATTCAAAAGCCTCAGAAGGCTGCGCAGCGTTTTGAGGCGATTCTTCGGAGGGAATTTCTTCCATTTCTGCTTGTAACTCAAGCTCGCGGTGCAGTGTGCCGAGCGTAATGAAGCTGTAAAGATTGCGGCCGCAACTGTTTTCGCAATGAAACTCGCGAAAGATGCGCTCGCATTCATCCTGACTGGCTATGGTAAAACGTTTGACATTCCCGCAGGCTTCGCAGGTAATGATCAGTTGTGTATATTCGATGTCTTGCATGTTTTATTATAGCAGAATCTAAACTTCTTTGCAAGCTTTTTCTGATAAAAAAAATGCTTGCGTTCAAATGAAGAATTGTTTATATTTAATCGCGGACTCAATAGACGACGCAGATAGCCAAACTTGCACTTCGGCAGTCGTCCATAAAGTCCGTGCCTATGAAGCGGGAGTAGTTCAGTGGTAGAACACCACCTTGCCAAGGTGGGGGTCGCGGGTTCAAGCCCCGTCTCCCGCTCCAAGTTAAGGTACGTGGCCCCGATCATTCTTAATTAAATTTAATTAAGGAGAGTCGGGGCTACTTTTTGGCGTTTGTGTCTTATGCCTTTGTGAATTCCCGCAGGTGGTTTCAAAAGCGGCCCACAAGCCCTGATTTTCTATATTAATATTAAGGCAGGCGGGGCAAGGGGCCGTGACTACGCGAAAGCGCAAAGTTCGAAGGCGGCGTAGCCAAGTGGCCAAGGCGGAGGTCTGCAAAACCTCTACTCATCGGTTCGAATCCGATCGCCGCCTCTTTTGGAGAAACAAAAGGCAAAAAGCAAAAAGAAAACTGCAAAAGATTGCCGTTTGCTTTTTGTCTTTTGCTGTTTGCCTTTCAACAGCCGGGGTGGCGGAATAGGTAGACGCTGGGGACTTAAAATCCCCTGGCTATAACATGGCCGTGCCGGTTCGAGTCCGGCCCTCGGCACCCAACAAGTGGAAAAAGCAAAGGGCAAACGGCAAAAAGAAAGTAAGTCGATTTTGCTGTTTGCACGGTGCATCGCTTTCCAATCAGAAATCTTCCTGTCAGCTTTCTACCCGATTTAAAATCCTTTCGGGTACATCATCTTCATCGACGATTCAATGCGAACCGAAACGCTCCAGAAAAATCAGCCGGATGCGACGAGCAGCACGAAGAAGGGCTTTTCTTCAGCAGAAAAATGGGTGATCTGGGCAGTGTTTTGTTTGCTGGTGGGATTGAGCACGCATTGGTTGGTTTTCCCGGCGTTGCTATTAATCTCATGGAGCGTAGTGAGATTCCGCTGGTACGTTGGCGAAAGAACGGTGTGGTGGCAGCGCTGGCCGGCGCTCGTGGTGTTTCTCGCCGGTTTAGGATTGATGCTGTGGGCGGCACGATAAAAGTCATTTGAAAACGAAGGAAGCCGTTTGTGAACTTTGCTGTCAAAGTCTATCCGCGCACGATCTGGGGCGAGCGTTACCGCGGCAATTTCGATCAGCTCACCGACGAGATCGCCGCGGCCGGCATTCAAAATCTGATCGTGCCCGCGTTTCAAGGCGCGCGGATTTTTTTCGCGCAGCAATTCGATCAGGAGCCGAATCCGTGGAGCCTGTTGCCCTTGCGCGAGCAATGCGCGCAGAAGCAGCTTGGCTTTGCCCTGGAATTTCCGATTTTCAATGACCGCGACACGTTCGATCGTTTGCCGGAGCTGCGTCCGCAAAGCCCGGATGGCGCGACGTATCCACCGGATTTTTGGTATCGTCCCATCTGTCCCAGCCGTTTCGAATACATCCAACATCGTTTGCACCTTATCGAAGGCGCCATCATCAATTTAAGCCCGGCGTTGGCGCTGATCAATTTTTTATGGTGGCCGTTTTTGCCTTCCACTGAAAGGTGGGACGAAATGGGCTCGCAAGTGCCGTCGTATTGTTTTTGCTCCCATTGCCGCCAGCTTTTTTTCGAGCGTACCGGCCTGGTCAATCCGCTGCAGGATATTGAAGCTTGGTTCGATTTTCTCGCCGAGCGGATGAACGACGTGCTCGCGGATATCGAAGAATTGTCGAATCAATCCAAAGCTCGCCCCTCGCTGCTGCTCGAATTGCCGCCTGTGGCGACGCCGCATTTCGGCGAAAGATTGCGGCGCTTGACCGGTCTGCATTTGGCTGCGGTGCGCAAATTAGTAGGCGCGCTTTCACCGCAGCTTTTTTATAACGAATACGGCCAGCCACCGGCCTGGCCTTTGGCCGTGCTGGATGAACTGGCCGCGTTTGATTTTTCTTTGTTCCCGCAAATCGATTTTCCCGATCTTACCGCATTTTCAGAAGATAACTTGCAAGAGCTGCTCTTTTTGTTGCAGTCATTTGCCGGTCGCCAAATCGGCGCTGCCGCCCTCTTTCATTGGGAAAATCTCGTCCATCTCCCCCAATTGTTGAACATCATTGAGCAGTTCAGTTCCGAGGCCCCTTAATCTTATGCAATGATTTGCAGGTCTACGATTCGTTCAAAATGGGTTCGATTGAGTGTAGCAAGAGGTAAGTCGTGTGCGATAGCGGTGGCACCAATGAAAATGTCTGCGAGGCCGATCAGCGCATTATTTTTCTTCAAGTCCTGGAATATGTTTGCTGCATTTTTTGCTTCGAGCTCGCTTAAATCGATAACCTCGAATAACTCCACGAGCTTAATTGTATCGTCAAGTAGCACCTCAGATTTCGCACCGCAAAGCAACTCAAAATACGTGACAATAGAGATATGAAGAACTGACGAGCTCGTGAGCAGCCCATGTAGCACCGTCTCATCCTTTTTCTTTTTGCGAAAAAACTCAATAATGACGGAAGTGTCTACTAAAATTCGGTCGGCTGCCACCGGTCAAACTCCTTTCTTACTTCTGTGAAACCCGAAAGCTCTTCTTCCGTGTAAGTGCCGATACTGGCAAGAACATTCTGCCAATTTGCTTTGGCAGCTTTAGGCTTTTGATAGAGAATAATGACCTCGACGATATTCCCCTGCTCCAGGTTCAAATAAGAATCCAGGAGGTCGAGTTGGCCCTTTGCTTTTACAAGGGCTTTTGTTTTGATGGCTTGCATGGGGATTATCTCTCAGGCTGTGAAGAAAATCAAACTTTGTTTTATGCAAGGACACTATCGTTTTGAGTGATGAAGCTGATACCTTCGAAGGTAATGATTTTTGTCTCGCCGTGCAAGCGCTTTTTTAACAGTTCTGGGACTTTGAGATACCTGCATCACTTGCATATCCCAATACTATCTGAGTTAAATCCGATGGCAGAACGAGATTTCTATTTCTGTCTCATTCAGTTTTGAGTTTTTTTAGCTCGCCGCTCCTTTTGCTCTGAATTGTCTGTCTCATTTTTCACTTTGACCGTATCCGATTTTTTGCTGACTTTGCGATCCGTGTCATGCCGCTTTTCGATTCGCTGCTTTCGAGACTCAACGGGTTTCGGCGAATAAGGAACTTGTGCTGGCTCCGACGATTCAAAGCCACGCCGGCGAAATGGGCGCTTTTCAGGTTCAGGCTCAGGTTGCGGATGCGTCGGATATTTATCGTAGTCCCATCTCCAGTTGGGCGAATAAGATTTGTGATAGCGCGGCTTTGGCCAAACCGCTCGCCGATGGATGGCGACACGGGGTCGAACATAAATCGGGGCGACGTAGAATGCCGGTGCGCAGGCGGTTCCCAAGCGTATGCGCACATCGGTCAAAACGCGATTGATGGCGAAGTGAAAATCAACACCTACCGCAACGCGGCTCGGACGTCCGAACACCAAGCCGCAATCGCGAAATCCGGCTTCAAGCCATGGGACCACGTCGATTGGCTGGCGGGTAGCGATGACGCCGATGTAAGCGCTCCCTTCAAGGCCGTTATAGAAAAAGTCAAGATCGGTGGCCAGATCGATGAGGCGATAAGTCCGCCTTGGAAACACCGGTGACCAACGATGGTGCGAGCGCGGGTATAAAATTTCAACGCCGCCGTAAGGGTTGATCTGATAAACCGTGATGTAGCTCAGACGATCAACGCGAAAGTAAATATCAATCGGGTCGTCGCTGCAAAACGGATCGTCGAAGCTTTGCGACGACCACACTTTCAAATCGATGTCGAAAGGATCGTGCGCGGCAGCCGGTGAGGAAAAGAAAACAGCAAGAAGCAAAAGGAAAAAAGCAACAAAGCGATTCTCCAGTCTTTTGAAAGAGTTTTTCATAAATTGGCGGTGCAAGTGCTGAAGATGAAATGTCATGGTTTTTCTCCGTTAATTTTGCGAAAGTCCAAAGCGGTTCAGCAACGCGATTTTCTCGGGCGTGGCGGAATGAACCAGCAGCTCAGGATTGCCTTCGACGATCTGATAGGCCCAATCAATTTCCACGAAGCTGGGGGTGACGGCGACCACGCGAATTTTGGCGAAGTGATTGTCCGCCGTCCAAATCACGTAAGCGTGTCCGGCGATGCATTCTGCGTAGCCGAGCGGCGACCAGCCTTTTTCTGGCGCATAATCGACGTCGTCGAGCGATTCAGTATAACCAAAATCTTGAATGTCGGTGTCTTGGTTGGCCACATTGATGAACAAGCCGCGGCTTTGTGGATGATACTCGAAAAAGATATCCGTGCTGCCGGCGCGGTAATCTTGCACCCGATAGCCGGCAAAACTGTATCCGGACGACGACGGGAGGTAACCGAAATCAAAAAGCCGCACGCCATAACCGGCCGGCCGCGGCGTGTCAAAAACGAGATCATAGCTCAGCTCGCTTTCATTGCCGCTCGCGTCGTAAGCTGCCACTGCGTAATAATAAGTGCGGCCATTGCTCACGTCACGATCGACAAAACTGGTGTTGCCCGTAGTGGCGAGGAGATAGTAGTTGCCTTGTGCCGCATTGCCGCGATAAACTTGATAACCCGCCAAATCGCGCTCGCCATTCGGATACCATGAAATGACCACTTGTTGATCGCCGGTCGTGCTGAAGACACCGCGCGGAACTGCCGGCGCTTCCCGATCTATTTCTGCTTCCGAGGGGAATGGCTGTGGTTCACAGCCCAACAGCAAGCCGAGGCCGAATAAGCTCAATAATATTTTTCGCATGATCTTTTTCCTCCTGCAATGAAATTGCAATGCTGAAGCCTACGGCCGCAGGCATTGCACTCCGTTAATCACATTTGGCCGGCGGGAGACAGACGTTATATGACCCGGACGCCGCATTCCTTAAATCCTTTTTAAGGAAAGTCTGGGCCGTGCTTACACGCAATTAAGTTGGTTTTTGTCTGTCTCCCGCGG
>JBOHQZ010000267.1:0-8093 GCA_050732275.1 bacterium | reverse complement strand
CCGGCTTGCCCGCAGGAACGGTCGTGGCCAATAAAACCGGCTCGATCACAGCCCTCGCGCACGACGGCGCTATCGTATTTCCGCCAAGCCGCGAAGCGGCGGCGCAAAAAAAATCCGGCAATGCCCGCAAGCCATATCTTCTGGTGGTATTAACCAATGGAATTCAGGAGGAAAAAACGGCCCAGCGCACTATCGCGGCAATTTCGCGAGAAATTTATCGTGGCCTGATCATGTCGCTGTGAGCTCAGGGAGCGGTTTAAATTACGCCGTAATTGTTCAACCCTAAGTTTTCTAGGCTCGGCAAAGGGCTATTTTGTAACGTCATTCGCGAGTGTTTCTCAGCGAAGCAATCCTTCGGGCGTAGCCTACGGAATGACAGATTCTAAGTAAGGTTGGATAATTATGTGAGCCTTTGGAAGGCAGTACTTTCATCACGCACGGCATCCGCTTTCTACTCCTACGACACTTCCGGGGCAACCCTCTGAACGAGGCGAAGGACTTCCAAAGGCTTGCTGCCAACAATTGGTTTCATTTGAATGGTGAAAGTCATGAAAAAGCGAATCATGCGGCTGGGAACGCTGCTCATTTTCGCTTTCGCCTGCTCCCCGCTTTTTGCACAATTGCTGCAAATGCGCGCCTACAGCACGAGTGACGGCCTGCCGCAGAGCGAAGTCATTGCCGTCCATCAGGACCGCGCCGGCTATCTCTGGTTCGGCACCTACGAAAACGGTGTGGTTCGTTACGATGGCCGCAACTTTCAGCGCATCACCGCCGGCAACGGCGTTTTGAGTGGCGCCGTACACGACATTTATCAGGATCGTCACGGCGCCTTGTGGATCGGCGCTGACGAAGGCTTGGTTCGCCTCGCCTACAATCCGGAAACCGGTGATACGACGGTCAGCGTTTTTACCGAAACGCATGGGCTGCCGAGCAATCGCGTGACGAGCATTCTTGAAGATGCGGAAGGCGCTTTGTGGCTCGGCACCAATGTCGGAGCCTGCCGTTTGGCGAATAACATTTTTATAACGAAGCGCACGCCGCGCGGCGCCGAGAATAATTTTATTTTTGACATGGCGCTGGCGCCGGATGGCGAGGTTTGGATGAGCACGGCAGACGGCGTCAATATCTGGCGTGGCGATAGCGCGCAGACACTCACCACGGCGGATGGCCTGGCGCACAATCGCGGGCGCGCCATTTTGTGTGATCGCAACGGTGTGATGTGGATCGGCACGCAAGCGGGATTAACGCGCGTGCGTGGCCGTGAGCTGCAAAAATATGACGCGCAAGACGGCCTTGTGGACCTCGACATTTTTGCGCTGGCGCAGGATCAACAGGGCCAACTGTGGATCGGCAGCCGCAGCGGTTTGTCGAAATTCGATCCCGCCTCAGCCGATGACGCGGCAAAACTCTCCAATGGATTTTCGCACCACCAGCGCTTTCGCCACTTTGACCGCCGCCACGGTTTGTCCATCGACCGCGTCGCCACGCTTTATGTTGATTACGAAAACAACTTGTGGATCGGAACGTGGGGAGGCGGTGTCTGCAAGCTTTTCGGAACGTTTATAGAGAATTACCTGCTGCGCAACGGCTTGCCCGCGGCGCCGGTATACAGCCTTTTGGAAGACAGCCGCGGCCGCATTTGGATCGGCACCAACGGCGGCGGCCTGGCCGTCGTTGCCGACGATTCAATAATCATCCGCGATACCCGCAATGGCCTTCCCAACAACGTCGTGCATGCCCTCGCGCGCGAGCCTTCCGGCGCCGTTTGGATCGGCACGCACGGTGGCGCGGCACGCATTCCTTCCGAAGATTTTTTTGCCCGCCAACAGACCTGGCAAATTTTTACGAAAACCAATGGTTTGCCGGCTGACCGAGTCAATGATATTTATTGCGCCCCCAATGGAGAAGTGTGGCTCGCTACCGGCACTGCCGGCGCGCTCTGTTATGTTGGCGGCGCCTTCAAGAGTTTGACAATCGAAAACGGTTTGCCGAGCAATACCGTGAATTGCATTGCTCAAGATAGCCAGGGACGACTGTGGATTGCGACCATCGCCGGCGTGTTTATGCGGCACGGCAACGTGCAGAAAGTTTTTCATCGCCAGGATGGCCTGCCCGCGGAGGATGTTTATTGTATTTTTGAGGACGGCAGTAACAGGCTTTGGTTCGGCACGCGCCGAGGCGGGGTGGCGCTGTACGAGCAAGACAAGTTTTATGCCTTTACCACCGCGGCAGGCTTGTCCGACGATGTGGTGTACTTCATCACCGAGGATCGCCAGCACCGCTTGTGGTTCGGCACGAACGCCGGCATCGATGGCTTCGAGGCCGCGAGCTTGAGCGAATTCATACGACGCCAGGGTGCCGTCGATAACCGCACTCGTGATAAAGCCGTATCGCCGCAAAATGCGCGAGGGAAGATGGCGCCGTTTTTTCATCTCAGCGCCGTACATGGCCTGGCGGATAACGAGTGCAACACGCGAGCCGCGTTGTGTGATCGCGACGGCAACTTGTGGTTCGGCACCGCTGGTGGGGCGACCAAGTTTTATCCGAAGCTTTTGCCGTCAACACCGCCGCCGCGCGTCCACATCGAATCGATTGAAGTCGATGGGCTAAATTACAGCCGCCAAGATGGTCTGCAACTAGAAGCCCGCGCCAAAACCTCCCTCTCCGTTCATTACCGCACCCTATCTTTTATTAATGAAAAATACGCCAGCTCGCAATATTTTTTGGAGGGATTCGACAACGATTGGATCGGCCCAACCGATGAAGATCACGCGCGCTACACGAATTTATCGCCGCGCGCATATACGTTTCGCGTGCGGGGCGCCAATGCCTTCGGCGTTTCCTCGACTGAAACCGCACAAGTGAAATTCGAGATCTTGCCGCCGTTTTACCGCCGGTGGTGGTTCATCATCAGTAGCTTGCTGATCGTCACCGGGCTGATTTACGGCAGCCATCGTTGGCGTATCCGGCACGTCCACCGGCGCAACGCCGACCTTGAAAAAGCCGTTGGAGAAAAAACCCAGCGTTTGCAGGAAACATTGGATTTTGTTTCCAACATCAAAGATTCGCTGCCGGTCGGCTTGCTCGTCGTTGACGATAAACGTTTCGTCGTGGAGGCCAACCGCGCCGGCGCCGAACTGTTCGGCAACAGCCTGAAAGATTTGCTCGGGCACGAGTTGCACAACCTGCTCACCAGCGAAAAAATGACGCGTGACATGCTCTGGGCGGCGCTACGCGAGGTCGTGCGCCACGACGCGCCCACGGCCAATGGCCGGCCGGAATCGACGAGCAGCCAGAGCGGCATTGAATTGGAAGGCTTGCGGCGGGATGGCAAAAAATTTCCCTGTCTTGTCCATGCGTGTAGCATTGAAAACGAGCGCGGCGAATTGAACTACGTCATCCTCACCTGCGAAGATATCAGCGAATGGCGGCAGCTCGAGCAGCACCTGGTTGAAAATCAAAAACAATTGGCGCTCGTCGATCTCATGGCCGGCATGGGCGACATTTTGAACAACAAGCTGGCCGGCATTCAAGGCTATCTCGATTTGCTGAAAAGCGCGCTTACTGTGGGCGTGGCGCGCCGGCAGGATTCCGGGCAAAACACGCCGGTAAGCCCGATCGAAGTGGTGAATTGGGCGCAAAACTCGGCCGGCGAAATGAACGCGATCTTGCGCCAGCTCATCGAATTTGGCGCCTATTTAGCTCAGGCGCCGGCCGTCCCGCTGGATTTGCGCGAAATTTTGCAAGCGCTGCAGCGCCGCTGGAGCAAAGTTTTGAACCTCAAGCTTTCTGAGATGCCGGCGCGCATTCTTGTCAAGGCTATTCCCAAAATCAAAGCCGGATTGGATGAAGCCATTCGCAATTCGCGCGAGGCTGAGTCCACCGAAGTTGTGGTACATGTCGAAACGCTGGCTGAACAGTCGCGGGTTCGTCTCGTGTTGACCGACAATGGCCGTGGCGTCAGCCCCGAGCTGGTGAGCAAAGTTTTTCTGCCTTTTTTTAAAACCAAAGCCACTTCTCATTCGGGCCTGGGATTGTGGAAGCTCCGCCAGATCGTCCAGCAAAGCGGCGGTATGGTCGAGATCAACTTTGTTCCGCGGGGAGGCACCCAGCTTGTGATGACGTTGCCCATGGCGACCGAGGAAGATCAGCTTGCCGTGCAGTCCACCGAACGGGCTGCGGCGGAATATACGATGCCGCCCATAAAATGAGGCATGAATAAAAATGGAAAAGGCAATCCGCTGGCACGGATCGCCTTTTCCTTAGGTCACGCGGGAGGTTCTTTATGTTCATTCATCCCCATTGGGATGAACTCATTGTCACGTCTTTGTCTCTCCTACTTTACATCTTTCTGGATAAAAGCGGCCGCTACAACTACTCTATATTAAATAATTGTTAACAACCGCATTTTACAAATTGACCGCTCTTATCCAGTGGAGCACTGACAAAAGAACTTATACACTTACCACAAACATCCAGCCTCGCAACATTTTATCTTCTTATACAGTATCAACTGTTGCTGTTATATTAGACAGCATTTCTTTAAAAAAGTTGCATGCAATTTTAAAAAAATAAAAATTTTTTTACCCGGCTTAAATTGCTGGCCCTCGTGTTTTTCGTTTGCGTTCCAAATCAAATTTCCTATATTAACAGTAACGATTGTTAAATCTTGGAAACAGGGATGGCATTGATAAATGGATGACTTCGAGCCCCATAATTTGCTGTTCGTTTATGGCGCGCTCACGCGCGGCATGGAACGCGCGCGTTTTTTATCCGGCGAAAAGACGAGGTTTTTGTGCCCGGCGACGGTCAATGGCACGTTGTACCCTATTGGAAATTTTCCCGGTCTGGTGGTTGGCTCTTCAGCGATGGTTTCGGCTGCGAGCATTCGTGCCGCAGACGGCAGCTCGCGGCCGCATGTGCCCACAACTGCCGCGGCGGCAGAATCGTCACACGAGAATGGCCGGCGCGTTGACGGCGAGTTATTCGAGATTTTCGATCCTTTAACATTTTTTAACACGCTCGATGTCATCGAAGGATATTGGCCGAATCAGATCGAGCGCAGCCTGTTTGTGCGAAAGTTAATTTCGGTTGAAACCGCGAACGGCGCCACAATCGCGTGGGCCTATATATTGAATCTTCCCGCCAACGGCGCCTCGCGTTTTGATCCTGATGAGTGAATAAACGCAGCTAGTCGGATTCGTGCACGGGGATGCCTCAAGTTTATGGAATCCTGCCGCACAAGTCCAACTGATTTTTCCAAGCTTGATATATTGGAAAAAATTTTGTATTTTAGACCTTTCTTCTGAAGAGAGCACACAACTGTAGATATGCCACAACGCTTTTATAGGCGCTCGCGCGCTTTCCAGAATTTCGAATTGCGCATTCAAATGGTTGAGCCATCTCAAAGTCATGTTTGATTGGATTATTTCAAGCGGTGCCACGAGCTTCGCCCTTGATGCGGCGGCATCAGCCACTATTCTCGGCATCGTTGCATTCCTAACCATATTTGCTGCTGCCCTTGCCGAGCGTGCTCACCGCATGCAAAGCCTTGGCGTTTTTGCCGGCCTTACCACCGCGATGCTGCTCGCAACGATCTTTGTGCTGGTGACGATCGGCCACGCCTTGCTCGGCCTGATCTGGGTGCGGAAATTGGCAGGGGGCGAGCTATTTTTTTATATTTTTATTCTCGGCTTCAGTGGAATATGGCTCGGCGCCGCACTTTCATCTTCGCGTCTCAAGCAGCCGCCGCAAGCGCGCCGCGTTTTCTTGCGCTGGCAAATGGTCTTTTTGAGTTTGTTGGCCGCCGTTTTTGCCAGCGGCGCCGGTGAAGGTTATGGCATTTTTCATTTTGCGCTCAACGCCGCGTTACGCCAAATTTTTGTCGGCATCGTCGCGGGAATTTTCATTCTCACGACGGGTGTTGCCGTTTATCGGCTGTGGCGCGAGCGCGTGGCATTATGGTTCTGGCTGGCGCTCGCCTCGCTCGTGTTTGCCGGCGCGCTTTCATTGTTCCATTTTCTCCCGCCGGCGCCGCTGTTGGCTTACGCCGCTTTGGGCCTAGCGGCTTTTTTAGTTATCGGCGGCTTGTTTGCCGATCACGTGCGCTTCCTGCGCCTGGAATCCGAGCTGCGTGCCGGGTTTATGGAAAATGCCCTCAAGCTCGAAGAGGAAAATCGCCGGCACATCGCTATTTTGAAATTGAATCGCGAGGCCGTATTGCATTTCGACCGCGACGAGCGCATCGTTTATGCCAATCCCAATTTTTTACAGCTCGTTTCCGCCGCAACCTCGACGACTTCTTCAGAAAAAAAACAATCCGATAAAACCGCCGCCCCGATAACCTCGTCTGCCGAAACCAATGAAACAAACTCGCCGGTTTCTCGGCTCATCGCCAAAAAACTTTCCACGCTGTTGCCGCGCGAATTGTATCAAAAGCTGACTCCTTCAATGCAGGAAGCCAGGCTCGGCCGGACCTCTCTAATGGAAATTCGCCACCTCGACGCCGGTGGAGAAAAGTTGTTCCAAATCTTTGCCGCGCCGCTGCGCGATAATAATGACAAAATCTATTCAACGCATCTGAGCCTGCTCGACATCACCGCACGGCAATGGTCGGCGCGCTCATTGGAAAGCGTCGCTGCCGAAAAAGCCAAAGAGCTGCGGATTTTTCAACAAAGTGTCGAGAATACGAACGACAGCGTCGTCGTTACCGACACCGACAATAAAATTCATTACGCCAACGAAGCCTTCGAGCGGATCACCGGATTTGCGCGCAGTGAGATTCTTGGCCGCACGCCGCAGGCGTACCACCTTGACGGCGAGGCCGGGCGGTTGGCGGAAATCAATCGCCGCTTGCTTCAGCACAAATCCTGGCGCGGAGAAGTTTCGGGCCGTCGCAAAGACGGCAGCCGGTTTACCGGCGATCTTTCCGTCAGCTTGGTCGCAGATGAAGATGAAAAAATCATCCGCTATCTTTGGGTCGAGCGCGATGTGACTTCGTACAAAGCGCTTGAAGACAGAGCGCTGCAACTTGAGAAAGAGCTGGCGCAAAAAACCGCTGAAATCGCTCGCGTTCAAAAATCGCAAGCCTCGTTGCAAGAGCACACCGGTGAGCTGCAACTACGCATCGACCAGCTCGCCAAGCTCATGGAGATCGGCGAGGACATTCGTCTCAATGCCGGCCTGGATATGATTATGACCCGCATCAGCGAAGCGGTTGCTGCGCTGGGCTGGCAGCGGGTTTTAGTTTTTCAGCGCCAGGACCAGGAGATTTTTTCTTTAGTGGCGAACAGCGGCTTTGCGAATCGTGCCGCCGCGGCGTTGCGTCAAGTCCGGCAAGTGCCTTATACGGAATTGGCGCCTTATATGCTCGAACGCTTGCAACTCAGCCAATCTTTTTTTATCGACTCACGCCAGCTAACCGGAACGAAACGGTTGGCCTTCCTTCCGGCCAATCTTGACGTCGTACCAAACGGCGATTGGCAGAGCAATGATGCGCTCTTGGTTCCAATTCGTTCCCGCGAACAAATCGTCGGCCTTATCGCCGTCGCCAGCCCGGCAGATGGCCGCCGCCCGGATTTACAGCGCGTTCGCGATCTCGAGTTGTTGGCGGATGACGCTGCCATCGCCATCGAAAACACCCGATTGCTGGCGCTCCATCAACGCAACGAACGCCAGGCGCGCGTGTTGGCGGACCTCGGCCAGGTCTTTCGAGTTGCCGGCGCGGTCGAACAAGTGATGATCGATATAGCCGGCATCGGCACGGGCGCTTTCGCATGTCCGTGCTTGGTGGTTCTGCTGCCGGCGAGAGAACGCCATTGGCTCGGGGCCTTCGGCACCACCGCGGCGAGAAGCGGCCGCTCGCAAGGCCGTTTATTGGAAGAAGCTGAGCTAGCGCCAAAGTGGTTGGCGCAAGTCGCAGATGTCGTCGCCACCATGGATATCGCCAATCTCGAACTGAACGACGGTGATTCTTTGCCGCCGTTCATTAAAGAAGCCATTAAAATTAAATCACCCGGCGCCGCTGCAAATGCCACGAACAAATTAGGAATGGCGCACGTCATCGCCTTGCGTTCGCGCGGACGCAATCTCGG
>JBOHQZ010000266.1:0-8103 GCA_050732275.1 bacterium | reverse complement strand
CAGACCTCGTCAAAGCCAGTTTAGGACTTGCGGTTTGAACCGCAGTTGACAAGGGTTTTGGGGCAAAAACGCTAATAATTGGACAAATCACCTTCGTTCAAACGCCCTTAGCTGCGGGAGCGGTGAAAAAAAATCCCCCGCCGCGCGCCCGAAGCTTCGTGATCTCGGTTCCACCTTTTTTCATTTTTTGTCCGCCGCAAACGCGAAACGAGTAAACATGAAGAAACAACCATCGAAATGAACGTGATCATTGCAACGATGGCCACCAAAGCAGCTGCTCAACCCAAGGCGCGGCTTGCGAGCCGGATTGGACGATGGTACGATGGTAAAGGCGGAAAATTGGACAAACGCAATACGCTCATTACGTCATAGATGTTTACTATTAAAAAAATTCAAAACATTTATAAATTTTTGTTTCTTTATTTAAATAAATTTCTTATCTTTTGTCAGTCCACAAACTTCATGCTGACAAACGAGAGGAAATTTTATGCTCAAGCTGGGAAACGGTCTGATGGCAGAACGTGATAAAAAGCATGTCACGCTCTACAAAAACGGCAGTCTGCTGAAGCGGGTTGACACCAGCCGGGCAACCAGTCGCCGCTTGCTCATCGTTGAGCTCGTCAACGACATGGGCGCCTCCCCGACTGACGTGGCCGCGGCGCTCGAGATTAGCCGGCAAACCGTTTACAATACGCTGGATACTTATGAAGCCTTTGGCGCCGATGGGCTGCTTCATAGTGACAAGCGCGGCACGGGCAACAAAGCGCGGCAGCATGAACAACGCCGTGACAAAGCCCGCGGCGCTCAGCAAAAAATCACGGCCAATCAGAGCGCTCTGCCGTTGTCTACTGGCGAGGCTGTTGCGGCCGAAACGATGCCGCAAAATTTCAACCCCACCCACGAGTGGCAACCATCGCGGTATGCCGGTGGGATGATTTTCAGTGCCGTGCTGGAAAAAGATTGGAATTTCACCGCCTTTTTTGCCAAGGCCTATGGTCAACTGGCCAACGTTTTCATCTTCTTGGCCCAAATGCTGATTCACGGCATCAAGTCCATCGAACAACTCAAGGCGGTCAAAAGCCGTGAGCTGGGCGTCGTGTGTGGCGTGGAGCGGGCGCCGTCGCGCACCACGTTTTCGCAGTGGCTGCACACCGTTGCGGAAAAGGCGCAAGGGGCGGCCCTGATCAAACAGTTCTTTGTCAACCAAATCAAAGCCGGCTTAGTGAGTTGCTATATCCTTTATGCGGATGGGAACTTCATTCCTTACAGCGGCAAAGAACGTGTGCACAAAGGTTATTTTACGCAACGACGCCTTGCCATGCCAGGCCAGACCAACATCGTCTTTCATGACGCCACCAGTCGCATCGTCTATTTTCAATTGGCAGAGGGCAACGGCGATTTGCGCCAAGCCATCGAAGAGATTTCCACCGAAGTGAAACACCATTTTCAGGAGGCGATCTCGCCGCTCGTCGTTTCCGACCGTGGGAGTTGGGGCGTCGAACATTTCGACCGCATGTCGCCGCATCGTTTGCTCACCTGGGAGAAGTATACCAACGACGCGGAGATTCAAGCCTTGGCCGCAGAGTTGTTCTCGGAATCCATCGCCGTCAACGAACATCGCTATCGTTTTTACGAGTTTCCCGAAAAGCAAACGTACTGGAATGACGACAAGTCGGTGTCGGTGGCCTTGCGCCGGATCGTGATTTGGAATTTGGACAGTAACCGCCGACCGGTGTGCGTCAGCAACGACACCCTTGAAGATGCCGCCTTTTTAGGTCAAGCCATGCTCGGGCGTTGGGGCAACAGCGAGAACGGTTTCAAATACATGGCCGAACGTTTTAATCCGCATTACATCCCGCTCATACAGGCGACCGAAGAAAGTAAGAACCAAAAAATTTATAACCCAATTTACAAAGAACTTGAAACACAAAAACAACATATCAACAGGAGCTTACAAAAAAACGCCAATCAACTGGCCACGCTCGAGGAAGCCTACAATCACGATGGCAGCGTGCGCGCCAATTCCAAGCGGCAACGCTTGCTGGGCGAACGCACCACCCTCGAAAGCGAGCTCACGGCGCTTGCAGAAAAATTCCAGACGACGCCGGAGCGAACCACCTTAGCCGAAGCAACCGATGGCAAGGAGACCTTCAAAGTCATCGACCGCGAAGGAAAAAATCTCTTTGATCTGGTCCAAGCGATGGTCTGGAATGCGCGACGGACGCTCACCGATATGCTGCGAAAGCATTATCACGATGAGCGTGACGTCGTGAATCTGCTTGATCACATCAGCCGCTCTCACGGCTGGATCAAATCAACGCCGGATGCTGTCCACGTGCGCCTTGAGCCGCTGGATCGGCCGCGGTTTCGCGCCGCGCAAAAAGAACTTTGCGCTTCACTCAACAGTCTCCAGTCGCGCCTGCCGAACGGCAAAATCCTGAAATTCTCGGTCGGCACCGCGCCAACGAGTGTCCAAAAAAGTGGCGGTTTTTTGGGCTGAGTTGACGAGGTCTGGATTTGTATGTTTATTTTTTCTTGCGCGGGTTGAATCTCCTCAAAGAAAAAGGAGTGCTGTGCTATATCTGCTCCAATTCATGGCTGGATGTCGGGTACGGCGGCAAATTGCAGGAAATCTTGTTGCGCACGGCGCATGTCAAGGCGATTTTTGACAATAGCGCCATGCGTTCCTTTAAAAAAGCCGATGTCAACACCACGATCAATCTCTTTGTAAAAAACAGCACGGCGGCCAAGCAAACTTTTGAAAAGGGCAAAAAGCTGGTAGATATCACCACATGGAACACGGCACGATTTGTCATGTTCCGCCGGCCATTTGAAGAAGCAGCGCAAGCCGCGCACTTGCGCGATATTCATTCTGCCACAAAGATCACTTCCAACGATAATTACCGCGTTTATCCCATCACGCAAAAAGAGCTTTGGCAAGCTGGACTGGAAGAAGGTGAAGACGGCGAAGTTTCTTTTGCCGGCGACAAATGGGGCGGCAAATATCTGCGCGCACCGGACATCTTTTTCACAATTTTGGAGAAAGGCAAAGATAAGCTCGTACGGCTGGGCGATATTGCTGATGTTCGATTTGGGATAAAAACTGGCGCTAATGAATTTTTTTATCTTGACGAACAGCGGATTGTCGAGTGGAAAATCGAAAAGGAATTTTTACAGTCAGTGATCAAAAGCCCGCGCGAGTGCAAGCGCATTCTTATCGATCCCAAAGAATTGAAGTACAAAATCTTCATGTGCCACAAGGAAAAAAAAGAGCTCAAAGGCACGAATGCGTTGAAGTATATTGAATGGGGAGAACGACAAGGGTTCCATATTAGGTCAAGTTGTTCTGGAAGGCAAAGATGGTGGGATTTAGGAAGTCGTGCCTGGGGGAAAGTATTATGGGCAATGATTCATAATGATCGACCGGTAGCATATTTGAATCTTGGCCACGTAGTCGTTGATCACAATCTTTTCGAAATTATCCATCCCTCTTGTTATGAAACTTGGGCATCATTGTGTTCGAGCATAAATGTCTTATTTAGGGAATTATTTGGTCGTGCCAATCTTGGTGAGGGGGCATTAAAAACAGAGGGCATAGACATCAAAAAATTTTTTGTTTTATGTCCAACCGTTTTTAACCGAACAGCAAATGAAATTGAAAAAATAGCTTTACAGCTTAATCAAAGAGAGGGTAAGAGTGTTTATAATGAAGTAGGCATTGATAAGAACCGTCCAGTTCGCACACAACAACCCAACCCCTTGCCCGACCGCAAAGCACTCGATGACATCATCTTCGATGCACTTGGCCTCACACCTGCGGAACGCAAAGAAGTCTATTGGGCAGTTTGCGAGCTGGTGCAAAATCGTTTAAACAAGGCCAAGAGCTTCAGTTCAAAGCAACGCAGTGAACACGACAACGAAGAGGAAACAACGGGTGCCAAACAACTTCAGCAGAGCCGGTCAATGGAAAAGGCTGGAGAGATCAAAAGGCGGGCAACAAAGGCAGCGTGATTTTATTCACCGGTCTTGACGGTATTTTCAATCTCCAATAAAACCTGCGAAAAATTCATTAATGGGGATGACACGACGGAGCCCTCGGGCTGGTGCAGATGGTATGGGAAAGAGGAAAACTCGGGATGATGCGGAACATTATCCCAGCGTTTCACCAGCGTTCCATCAGAACTTTGCCAATGATAGCTGTATGATTCTATCTTAATTTCGCCGCCACTGATTTTCACATATTCCGCGAACTCGAGAGTATCGCCGTTGATCAAGCTGCATCTCACGCGGATGAAACCATCATCTTCAGCTATTCTCAACTTGCTGACGTTGAAGGATGAGATGGCAAAGCTGAGGGAAAGCGTTTCGAAGATTTTATTGAAATAGGTTTCGATCATCTACTTCGCGCTCGTCAACTCTTCTTTTTTTTCAAGCAGATTTTGGCGCATCTGGTATAAGGCCGACCATTCGATAAAATCCATTTCATCACCGAGGCCGCCCTTTTGAAACTTGGAAAAGAACTCAGCCGAAGTCATGGCATATTTTTTCTCAAAGACGCACAAATCTTCTTGCAGCGCGGCAATATCCTTGTCGTATTGCTGAATTTTATAGTCCAGCATTTTTGCAAGGGTGTTGGCAATGTAGGCATCATCGCCGTGCTTGTTGAGAAAATTCTCCAAAGTTTTGATTTTTGTTATCGTCGCTTGCATATTTTTGCCTCGTGGTGAATTTCACTGATTTCAGATCAATGTACATAATTTTTACAGTAAATGCAAGCTCTTGTGACGAGATCATTTCAATCGCGAGATCATTTTACTTGATCAACTCCTCCGTAAACGATCCTGCCCGCTCGCTGACCGTCCAATTCATGAAATCCAGCGCGCGCCATTTATTTTTCACGCGCAACTGCAATATGCGTTTGGACTCGTCATATTTGATGAAGGGATTGGCAAACAACGGCCAATCCGTGTAACGAAACGGTAGCTCGTTGAGATAGCGCTCGACGGAATTGGTGTTGCCATCGTAAACAAACTCCAAGCGGTCGCCGTATGCGGTGGTGTATTTCACTTTGAGCTGTTTGTCATTCTCCTGAAACTCGACCTTGCTCACCTCGCGAATCCGGCGCTTGAACTCCTCAAACGTTTTGCTTTCTTCCGGCGTGCTGACTTCGAGAATGACGCCGTTGTGGCGGCCCTCGGAAACGAAACGCAACCCGCCGTCTATACGATTCAACCGAAACTCTTGCAAGGGTCGCAACGCGATGAACGTGTTGCCGCCGCGACAGAAAAGCCACTCTGGGTCTTGCGACATGCCGGTCGCATCGAGTTCCTCCCAATCCTGCAAGCCCGCCGATAAAAAGCCGGCGATATGTCCGAACTGCTCTCCTTCGGGAATATTGTACAACGCGATCAAAGCGTTGCGATGCTGAAAGATTTGCTCGTACGGCGAGCCGCCGCTCAGCTTATCGCCTTGATTGTAACGGCTTTTGAATTTAGTCATCTCGTCCAACAACAGCAACGGTGTATCGATGAAAAAAGCGCTCAGCTCACGCTTATCGTAATACGGGTGCATCACAAACAGCGTCGGATGGCGATCCTGCGGCGACAAGTAAGTGAGGTCCCAGGTGTGCTGTTGCAGTGGATATAACAAGCCGCCTTGCAGCGAGCCGAGAATATAATCGCGCGTGATATAAGCGTATTTGTAAACGTCCTGATTGCGTTCTTTGCTGTTTCGCAGCAGGCTGCGCACGCGCTTGCGCTCGCGATGAACGTAGCCGCCAAGTGGATCGCGATTGGTGGCAAGATGGTAAACGGCGTCCGGCGCATTATAACTGCTCAATGCGCTGAAGAGCGCTTCCTCGGTCGGCTTCATCTCGCCGGCGCCGAAATACAGCCAGAACAAAGCCGCGTTGGCGCTGCGCCGCGGCGAATAAACGCCAGGCTCGGGGTCGAAGCTGTGGCCGCCGGCATAGATGCCGTCAATTTGCTCCAAGGCAAAATCAATCAGCAGCAGATCGAGCATCATGCTCGCGCGAACGCGCAGATTGGCAACCGGTGTTTTGGGTTTCGTGATTGGCGCCGCGTTGCCATTGGTGCCGGCAAACGGCGGGTCGTCCAAAACAAATTCGTGCAACAGCTCCAAACACGCCACGAAGGACGGCAACAGTTCTGGCGAGTCGAATTGAGTTTGACCATGGACGATGGTCGCACCTATCCAATTGGCGAGAAAGGAGGCGGCTTCATGCCAATTTTCTGCCGAGGATTTACCGTTGAACCATTGCGCCGCGGCCATATCCGGCCAACATTGTGCCGCGAGCAAGATCGTCGCGTAGTACCGGAGTTGATTCTCTTCGCCATCGCCGCGGAGGAGAGCGTGCGTCGAGAAAATTTTTTGCACTTTGTCACGCAGCGAATCCGGCATGCTGCGCTGGCCGAATAAATACGTGGCGATGAGATTGAATCCATAAACCGGCTCGCTCGACGGTTGGCGCAGAAGTTGTGACAACATCCCATTGGCTTCGGCGAGGCGCTCGTTGGCAGCATAGCGCGCCGTAACGGCCGCAAACGACGGCTGTGATTCTTTTTCTACGAGGTATTCGAGCAAGGCACGACGACGTTCGGCAAGCTCTTGCTCAAAAGCTTTTTGCGCAAAACCGGGAGAAATAAACAGACACTGCAAAAAGAACAACGAAGCGATAAAAAACATTTGTGCCAGAGCTTCCTTGCGCCAAATTAGTTTCATGTTGCGTCCTTCATCAAAGTAGATTTTTCCAAAGAGTTTTTAAACACCAATTCACCAGCGGATGAATGAAGACCAACTGATAAAAACATCCGTTGGTCTTAATTTATCCGTTGGCGTTTTTTTTCTTAAAAATTTTTACAGACGAGCCGTCTGTGCTACGGATTAATCCAGGCCGGCTCGCCGATCACGAGTTGGCGCACGTGCGCGCCGACCAATCCGAAAGCTTGCCAGGTCTGGCCGCCATTGCGGCTGAGCATCACGCCGCGATCATAAGTGCCAACGTACAGCGTTTTGATATCCTGCACCGGCAAAACCGCCAAGACGGTGCCGAGCCTTTCACTTCCCGGCATTTGCCGCCAATTCTGCCCAACCGAGGATGCGAAAAAAATGCCGCGTTGATAAGCGCCGGCATAAATCGGCCGATTCGAGCCGCCGCCGGCCAGGGCGTAAATCGAAACGCCCGCTTCGCCGAGCTGTACCGGCGCAAACGTTTGGCCGCCGTCGATGCTCTCGTGCAGTCCATGCCCCTCGGTTCCCACCCAGAAAATTCCCGGCCAAGATTCCGGCTCGCGCAAAATAGTGCGCACTGGAAATCCGGCCAGCGCCAGGAACTGCCAACTGCGGCCGCCATTGAGCGAGTGGTAAAGGCCATTTTCCGTGCCGGCAAGCAGCCGGTTTTTCGTTTTGGGATCGGCAAACAAACAACTCACGAACAAATTGCCGAGGCCTTCGTTCGAGGGGTTCCACGTCGCGCCGCCGTCACGCGAAATGAAAATTCCGTTCGCCGTGCAAACATACAAAGCTTGATTGTCGAAAGGATCCCGCTCCAAAGCCATGATCTGGGAGATTTGCCAATCCGTCACGAGTTGCCAACCGGTGGGATTTGCAAACGGACGCAGCACTCCATTGTCGGCGCCGAGGAGCAATTTCGGCTGGCCGGCAGCCATGGACATAGTAAACGTCCGCAGCGTCAAATTGGGCCAGCTCGCATTTTGCCAGCGTATGCTGTCAAGTGGCGTAACGTAGAGACCGCCGGGAAAAGTCAGCTTGCGGTCGATGTACTCGCGCAGCGTTTTGACGAGATTCGGCTGGCTCGGATCGAGCGTGCGGCTGCCCAAAGCCAATTTTGTGGTGCTGATCGTTATGGGGGAGGGGCCCACGACTGCGGCATATAGACGCTCGATCACCGGGCTGTTTTGCGCTTGCGTAATGGCGGGGAAAAAAAGAAAAGCGGTAAAGCAAAACCAAAGAAGTTTTTGCATAACTGTCCTAGTTGGTTGATTCCTATTTGCTCCTGCTCCTACTCCTACTCTTACTCGCTTTTGGAAATTTCTAAAGACGAGTAAGAGTAGGAGTAAGAGT